>NZ_JBKBWN010000019.1:0-65958 GCF_046314235.1 Anaerobacillus sp. | reverse complement strand
TTATTATCTAGTGTGACCACACCACCAACTAGTGTAATGTTAATCCCTAGTAGCATCAGCTTCAAACCAGAAACCCCTTTTTTAATACGTCTTAAAATTAAAATTAAAAATATAACACTTAAACCTATTACTAGTGCTAAGAATTTAAATTCTGCTGGCACACTATCTCCCCTTTTTTCAATGAATTTATTTAACCTGATTCTTTACTTCAACTAATGCCCCCCATTACTTTAAGAACACACAAGACAAAAGACTATGAAAATTTAGAAAGATAAATTTCTACTATTTAATTTTTCCTATTCTAACCAATATTTAGTAATTTTTCATAAAAACTTGCCGATTGTTGGTAGTTCTTACATTAATATGCGTTTCAAATATACCTTTAATCATAGAACAATAATTCACCCTTTTTACCTATCATAATTAATTCAAGTCATTATTTAACTCTATTAACCTCCTCGTTTGTGAATAAATTCCACGAAAAAGGCGTTTATTCCTTCTTGAATAAACGCTTTCGTTAGTTCAATTTTCAGTAAAATGTTTTACAACTTCCCACGATGAATCCGTACCATCTAATTTTCTCCAAACTTGCCCATTAGTTGTGTCGTATAAGTAAAGCCATCCTTCATTTAATATTAATTCATACTGACTATTAATTGGCTGGTCAACAGTTATTGAACTTGGAAAATGAGGTTGCAAATTAGTAATGGCATTCGAAACAAGCCACGCAGCAATCACCAAAAATACACCAAGTAAACTAATTGATGCTGACAAACTCTTCACATAAATTCCCCCTATGAGTAATTAAAATAAATTGATTTTTTACTATCCTACTCGTTACTTTAAGTGAAGCACTTCACAATCTAAATTATTTTCATAAATAAATCATACCAGAAAATAACAAATAAGGTATGAAAAGAATTATTAAATTACTCTAATCTATGAGTAGTTAGTTGGTTTATTACTTGTTGCGTAGTAAGAGTCATATACGAAGAAAAGACGATCACTTAATAAACGTGATCGTCTTCTAATATTCAGCAGTATTGTTGTGCAGTATAAGATCCTTTTATAAATACTAGGAAATCAAAATCATAAATTTTATTTAATTCGTTTTCATTGTTTGTTGACGATCAAATGTACCTAGAGATTCTTCCATCCCTCCGTTAGTTATCATAATTTCAGCGGTACATTTGCATCATCATCAATTTCACCAATAAAACGAATTTAGTGAGACCACTTTGTTCATAAATTCCCTTCTATACAAATAACATATTATATTTCTATTTTTGTGATTTGATCAATTGATTTCGGTCTTCCATCTGAGGTGGTTCTTCCATCCAATGATGTTTCACCATTAACTGACCGCCTTTATTGGCAAACTGGTATACATCTTGGGAGAGTAACATTAACTTTAAAGGTAGATCACTTCGCATACTAAGGGCTATACCTAGCGCATTACTAGTTAATTGAAAGCCAGCTAGTGTGGTTGAGCAATACATCATTAATTTATCTGAAAATGGAGGTTCTTTTGAATCTGTTGGTCTTCCAGCCCATGTACTGGGAGTTTGAATATCACTTTGCTGTAGTATACTCGCAAAGTCAGAAACAATCTTTTTAGTAAGTTCTTTCCCTTTCATAAAATGGTCCCTAACTTCACTTTCTTTAGCTACTTGTGCAAAACCAGTCAATAGATTGGTTTCTACTATGTGACCCTCTATAGATTGATAAATGTGAGCAACTTCTACAGTATTTAAAGGTCGCTTATCTCCAAATAGCTTTATACCCTTCATATATTTTTTTTCCTCAACAAATTCTACTTCTTTGGGCATCGTAACATATGGGGAACGTGCTAATACTCCTTTTTCCAAAAGATATTCTGTACAAGCATCAAAGATTTCTTGAGAACTCGTTGATGACCGTTTAAAAAAATCTCTTACGTCTTTTCTGTACGTCATATCTAAGTGCAATGCATTTAGTCCTGAGCTTAGTTTCATCATAAGACGTAGAAACAAAATATCAAACATTTTATCGAACAAGGATTTTGCATCCTTATGGACATCTTTTTCATTAAAACCTGATGGAACAATAGCCCCTTCCCCCTTGAATATATCTTCTATTTCAGCCACAAATTTATTGTTTTCTTTGCAGTAGTTTACCATGATTTTTCTTGCAGCTCTATCTTCACTTTTTTCTATAAAATACTCTATCATATTAATCATCATTGTTTTTCTTTGGTATGTCATCCATAGTACTCCTAATTCACTTGATGTAATCGGGATTGAATTTTTCATATCTTATACTACTCCTCATTATACCTAAATTATTTTTAACTTTTCCTAAGTTCATAATAAAATAAAGAGTGCTTTATCTAACTCTGCATTTCTTAATTTCCACAAATAGATCTTTGCTACGCAGGAAAAAGTCTACTGCACAGCAAAAGGAGCTATTTTTTCATTTTTCTGTTTCTTCAACATTGGCTTTCGCTTAAGTGGATTAATTAACAGTATTATCCACATAATATAGTCAATTCGGCTTCAGCATTAGTATAACCTTTAAAATGATAAATCCAACGATTAACCCAGTAACTAAAAAAAGTATTGGTAAAAAACTGGACCTATAACCGTTTCAAACAAACGTATTTTAGCTGAAAATATTAAACCTATGGTTATGAAGAAAGCTCCGAATACAAATGGAAGATAAGTGTACTGGGTGGTTTCTCCTTCAGCATCGCTTAGGCATCCCACATTGCATACATGTATAAACACAAGACTTTTATTAAGAAAACTTTTGACTTGAATTACAAAAAATATAGTTTTATCCTATTATTTTGTTTCACAGTATGAAGTCTAATACGAAAAAACGATCACTTGAATTGTGATCGCCATTAGATTAGTTTTCGTTACAAGTATCGTTGTACTACGCAGTAAGTGAGTTTGTTGTTTTTTAGTAATTGTTTATCAACAAAAGCATTAATTACTTAAAGTACACCTCTTCACATATAATGAGTTTCAATTTAACACCAACCTTTTCATTTTACTTTCTCCTCATAAATATGTAGGGAGGCTTATACCACAAATATCTAATAATTTCATTCCTACTCGGTTTCCCTAAATTCATTACTTCGACAAGAAAAAGGAGATAACCTTTAGTCAGTTATCGCACATCGTATAGTGAAAATAGAAATGGATACTCATAGCATCTAAGAAGAGTAAAAAACTATTTATTGAGAGGAATTTCTGCAATTACCTTTACTCCATCCATAATAATTAAAGTACCATCTAATGCCTTTTGTTTAGCCGCTTCCAAATTAGTATCCTTCTTTATTTGATATTCTAAATGAAATTGACCTTCTTCTCCTGGTGTTATATAACCTGTTCCCCCACTACCTCTATTTACCATTTTCTTGTATTTTGTATTTTGTATTGTTTCCATTTCCATACAGTCAGCTAAACTGGGATTAGGTCTGACTGCCATATTTAAGCTTAAGGGGTGGTGCCCAGGATAATCTTCATTACCACCAACTGTATTTTTTCCAAGGTTCTTTATTTTAAAGTCATAACGCAACACTCGTTCTACTTTAATAAGAGTAACCTCTGCATCTGTAATTTTAAGAGTGGTGTTATTTGAGTCGAATCCAGTTAAAGACACTAATACAAAACACATAATCAAGAGTAAAAAAAAGCGTTTCATTAACAAACCTCCGATTGTTTTTGTTTAGTGTTTCGCAGTATTTTCTATATATACGCCTTTTAACAATCATTTGCAATACCTGTAACAAGAGATTCAAAATAACAGCCATCTTCCATCTTTTTCATGAATAGCAATACCATAATCTGAAAATATTTCCTCGTAGTTTTCCTTAAACATGTTCTTTAACGTATCAAAATCATATCCATCTTTCTCAATAGAACTTAAAGGTTGTTCAGCAGAAGGATCAGAAACAGGTATATAATTTATTTTGTTTTTATTAACCCTGTTTTTATTTTTAGCAAAGAGGAAGAAGAGTCCTGGTAATATAATCAATAGCCCCAATAGCAATCCTTGTCTTATAGAATAGCCTAGAAAAAATACAATTAAGCCAAACCATAATGCCATAATAATAAAGATTAAAGTAACGATAAAAATAACAAAACCTTTATACAAACAAAATCCCCCTATGATAAAACAAAAAAGTTAGAAGTCTTACTACCCTTCTAACCAAATTATACCATCCGCTATATATTTTTTTCATAACTATCTTTTAATAACCTGTTCTTATACTTCAATAAGAATAGAACAATCCCTGCTTCTTAAAGGATTGCACCCGTTAATTTAAGTACATTTCTTCACATATTAAAACTAATTATCAAATCGAATTACTTCTACCTATTAAAAATTATTTATCTTATTTAAAGGATAATACCTAAGAAGGGCTTTTCCTAAGACATTTTCTTTCGGGATAGGACCAACATTCCTACTATCCTCGCTACCATTTCTATTGTCACCCATTACAAATATATAGTTTTCTGGAACAACGATAGTTTCAAATGGTAATATCATTTCTTCTTTTATGTAACTTTCAACTAATTCAGTTCCATTACGGTACACGCTACCATCCTTGAATTCTATCGTATCTCCAGCTTCACCAATTACCCTTTTTACCCAATGTTTCTTTTCATCATCGTTCGTTCTAATTATCAAACTTACAATAGGACTTTCGAGGAGATTATCTTTTAATGTTCTTTTTCTATTAACACGACTATCAATAATAACAATTTCATTAAATTTTGGTTCTTCACCTAAGATGTACGCACTTTTGTAAATCAATACTCGGTCACCGATTTTATCTTTATTTATAGGGTCTTCTCCATCCAATGTTGGTTCCATAGAACTCCCACTAACTGTAAAAGGCTGAAATATAAATGCACTAACAATTATTGCGATTGACAATGCTATTAATAGTGCCTTACTCCAACTAAAAATTTCACCAATTACTTTGTGCCTTAACATATCTTTACCCCCAATTTTTAATTATTTGAATTTCAATACTTCTATTAATTGACATTACTCCTTGTTCAAGTAAACTGCTTCTTCAAGATACGCTCGTCGTTACTTTAACAACGGTTAGTCTTTATTTGTATAGTAGCCTTTTTCTGTGAACTTTTGGTAAGTGGCATTTTCTCTTTTTACGATAATAACCTTACTATCTTCGTTGGAAGAGTATATCTCTTCACCTACTTCTAAAAAGTTAGATGAAAAATCCTCTTTGGGCATGACTTCTATTGCTACCTTTTTTTGTACTTCTCCAATTTTTTCACCAAGAGTAAATTCATTATCTTTAATTTCTCCTTGCAAGTAATATTCTGTTCCATTTGCTATTAATATAGATGCATATGATATCTCTTTGGAAGGAGAACTACTACAACCACCGAGTAAAGTCATAAATAAAAGCATTATATAAAAAAAAAAAAGCACTTTCTTATACATAAAATTACCCCTTTGTTAATAGACTACAAATTTCAAATTACTGGACAAAATATAAATTCGTTCTTCAACTCTTCTGCTTCAAGAGTAAAAGAACAATTATGCTTGTTCCATAATCGCACTCGTCTGTTATATAAGAAAAGCAACCGCTATCGCTCGTTCTGAAACTTTAATAGTTTTTTAACAAAGAAGATGATCAAATCGAGTAAAATTCCGTAAATAATTCCTAAAAAAATCTTAAAGAAATATCCAAACCATAATACGTATCCATAAGCAAAAATCCAACTTCTATAAGGTTCGATATAAACAACTTTGTGAAGAATCGGATCAAGAAAAAACAATAAATTTTTGTCATCATATCCCAAATAATTGTATAAGCAAACAAATATACTAAAAATCGCGAACCAAAAAGTGAACAATCTTAAAATTTTCATGATTATTAGCCCATAGCAAACAGTAAAGCTAGTTGCCAACTCGCGATTGCTAATGGAATAACGGATACTAATTTAATCCAACTTTTCTTAGCAATAAAACCATTGGCTAAAATAACTAGACCTAATATTAACACTCCAATTATAGTTAAAAATGTCATTGTAATTCCCTCCCCTTATATACAAGTTTTAAACTAAACATCTTTTGTATTATTATTACTTAATTAGACGAATGAGATTGCCTTAAAGTTTCAGTTTCTTCTTCAACTATTGCATTACTTGAATAACTGTTGTTTTAATTTTAACACTAACTTCCTTTTGTACATCATAAAAAATGCGTTCCTGTAATAAATTACTAAACTACTCGTATCTATAGTTGTTGGTAAATTACTTTTTGCACAGTAGGAGTCTGCTGCGTAATACAGTAGTTATCTAGGTCCCTTTGCAGAAGACTGAACTTACTAAAAGTAAATCGAAATTTTTATAAATATATAATTCTCAAGTCTATGACTTTATTACTGCTATAACCAGAAGGATTCAGTGATAAACAGTCTGTCATCCTTCGGTAAACACGATGTCGCATTTCAATGGCTGTAATCACGAAAAAACATTAAAAGACAACAACAACTACTACTAGATTTTGGGGAACATATAAAGAATACGTGAATTAAATACTTTGCTTATATGAAGTCTGTTAATCTTAACTGGCTTTTTTTGTGTTTTTCTTTATCAAAAATCAGCTTATGGACAATGAAGTCAAATGATTAAACATTGATTTGATTGCTTACACCTCTGTTTTTTCAGCAGAATTTTACAAAAAACTGTAATATTTTCACCTTTTTTTCATAAAAATAAGTAGTTACATACTATAGTTTGTAAGTTTTATTTCAGTTATTTTTCATAATGTTAGTAAAAGGAATGTAAAATAATTGAAACCAAGAGTAGTCAGGACTTCCGAGTTAGGTAAATATATTAAAGCTAATAGAGAAAAGAAAGGTTGGTCACAGGATAAGCTAGCGTCTAAAGTTGGTCTTACCCAGCAATACTTAAGTGATCTTGAGTTGGGAAAACGTAATTTTTCAAATGATGTATTACTATTAATTGCTGTTTCATTAGACACTACCCCTTCTGAATACTGGCTCAAATTTGAGCAAGAAGTCCTACCAGACATCAAAAAAAACCTCAAAGAACAGGAGTAATATTACTCCTGTCTCCAAAATCTTCTTTCTAGAATACGAAATTCAATCATTATCGCTACTTTGCAAACCATCTATCATTAAGGAGTGTTTAAAATTGAATACTATTATCCTAGCAAACTATCGTGTGAACAAAGATACAATGGCCCTCCTCTCAGTTGCACATCCAGACTATCACACCATCGCTATTGAAACCGATCGCAAGCTTTACATCCGAAAAACACCGTTTCAACTCATCAAAGCCGCTTGCTTAAAGGGTGGCTCCACGTATGAAGGAAGACGAGCAGCCGTTACGTACCTTACAGGGGCGAAACACAAAGTACCAATTCCAATCAATCCATTCGAACAAATCTACGCGTTTCCAACCTCTTCACCTACGCAATTTGAATGCTGCTGGATCTTCCACAATCATGTCGAAACAATTTCACGTTATCAGCAAAATAAAACATTGATTACTTTCAAGAACGAGCAGCAATTAAAGCTCCCTGTTTCCTACTATAAGCTTGAAAAACAAATGTATAGAACTGCTCAATGCATCATCCGCTTTACACATTTTTCGAACGAAAAACCCTTCTGTATGCCTCGCAATATCCCGGAACTGATCCACTATTAAATCTAATACCCGAGAAAGGAACATCTCCATGAAATCAGGCCACATTAACCAATTCGCTCATTTAAGTCAATTTACATCAGTTCATGAATTTAACGAAACGATTAAACATGTCGTAGAAAAATACGAAACGCATTTTACGAAAAGTGAACATCTGGCATTCTTACAGCTAACTCGCTTCAGCGTCAAAATCATCGGCGTCTGCAATGCTCGCATCTGTAAATTAGTCGAAGCCACACAAGACAAAATGGGCGGGGTCTCCCGCTCGACCTTTGAGAGAATGCTCCGAAAAGCAAAACAACTAAGCATCCTCTCCATCTACCATACAACTCGCGAAAAAGGCGGTTTCTCACACAACGTCTATATCTTTCACCGATTTGACGGAGCGCAACCAGAAAAATTGACAGAGCGCGAAGAACCGTCAAAACTTGCAACATCAACGGTTCAAACCAAAGAAACACCTACTGAAACTATTTATTTTGAAACTAAAACAAAAATAAAAGATCTTCGTCCTATAACACTAGAAGAACTAGATTATACATACGTCCCAAGCTACGTTCCAGTAACCTTTGTCAAAGTAGTCAAACCATTTTTCGATCGAGCAAAAGATATTTGTCAGTTGTGGGACCGGGCATTAATGGCTTATCGATCGCAAAAATTGAATGATTCAATTGAACGATTCCTCCCAACAATCATTAAAAGCTTTAAAGATTCGGTTTACCAGTGGAAACGAAACAAAATTAAGTCTAGCTTTATTCCGTATTACTACGGGACAGTCGTTGGAATGTTGGCGGTGGAGAATCGGAGAATACATGCAAAGAGCAAACAACATTTGCATTGGTTGTATTGTTAGATGCCTAGGTACAACTCGAACTAGGAAAGTAAAGACTAGCAAAATGAAGGATACCCTCCACTGCTCAGATCGTGAGTTTAGACGATAAAAAAAGAAGAGGCAATCTATAAACCTCCTCTTGTAAAAAAGATTTCTATTAATTTTCATTGGCTGGTGAAACAAGATTATTCGGGGGGCACAGTGACGTGGGATCTACTGTACCTGTATTCTCTCGTTTAGCGGAATTAAAGAAGCAACAGCTCTGTCCCCTTGCTTCTCTCATGAAATAATAAGAACTACAGCCAAAGCCATAGTTCTTAAATACCTAACTTCTATTCTATTAATTAAAACAGAGCGATTGAAGTATTGAAGTTACTTACGATTTCTTTCAACTGACTATAGTAAAAAATTGAATTTCTTCTTGAAGGTCGAATTCTCAGATTTCAATAGTTCAATTTCTCGATAAAGCCCCTCTATCGATTTAGTCTGCTGGGCCTTATGTTTGTTAAACTCTTTGAAGCTTACACTATTATAGATTGATAAGTAAGAGGCGATCGTAGCTTCAGATACTTCCTTGTACTCAAAGCCTCTTTTGATTAAACCATCTTTCAAACAGTCCAAAAAAGTAAATCCTACTGACATGAATCTTGCATTAGGATCATTAACTAAAACATCATATCTCATTAATTGCCCTACAGCCTTATCTTTGACGTCTAACTTTACCTCAACGTATAAGTCGTTCCCATATCTATCTTCAAAAAGAAGATCACATCTTTTCCCACTAAGGACCACTTCACGTCCTTTAAAAGTTAAGCCCTCCTCAATAAAGTTAGGGTTCAAGATTAACGCTCTCGTTAAATCAGCTTCATACATACCTGCATTCCCTTTTCAATGATTATTTTAGCCTTCTACTTTATAAATACATGATTGATTGATAAAGGGGGATAACGTTTTTAATATTTTTTTCAATTTTTCTATATGCAGCAGTGCAACAGGGACTACCCTAGTTTTATGGCCATCACCGTACATAAAAGAGGTCTTGTAATGACAACACCTCTTGAAATATTTGTTATGGGGCTAAATAATTCACTTTGTAATTGATTAATGTTTATTCAACAAAACTATTTACAAATGCAACATCATAAACTAGCAGAAGGAACCCATCTTTTCAAATAAACATTCATATAAATAGCAACATTGAAAAACATCCTACATTATTCAAATTTCAGTCTCAGCAAAATTAGGAAAATAGCGATAGTAACCAGCGTATTTTTCTATATCTCTTTTTTTAACTCCAGGTAAGGTCAAGCTACTAAAATCTTCACTAGGTAATTGAGTGTCCAATAATCGTATTTCTTTATAAGTTAAACTTGGTACGTCAATTAAATATCTTTCTTCACTAGTCTTAACAAAAGATAAATTCTCAAAAGTGCATTTTAAATACTTCCCTTCTTCCGCTTCTTCATATAATAAGCCACCTATAGTTAACATTTTTGCATTATCTTTATAGTTAAAATTAAATAATTGTTGAAACTTGAATTTATTTCCTCTTGGTCTAATACCATTCCTTTCCATAAGTGTTTCTTCAATTTGCGATAGAATTATTTTTCTTGTCTCTTTTGCGACTCCCCATCCCTCTAGATCCTCTTCCTTCAGGTAATCTGGCATCTTATCATGTAATGCATCTTTCATTCTTTCTACCCTTGTTCCAAGAGGGTAATGTACATTACATGAAAGAATTAACATAGAACCAGAGACCATACTCCCAATTAAATATTTTACATCTAGCAATTTATCTTGATCTAAGCTATCATCATAATCTAACCAAACTATGGTTTTATGGTCCCAATCTAACTTAGGTATAACTTCATTGGAAACTCCAGGTACCCACTCAATACATTTAAAGGGCAGATTTAACTCAAATCTTTCCTTATTTGATTCATCTTGTTCTATACTAACCATCTTGGAAATACCTAGTGTTTTATGAAACAAGATAAAATCGCTAAAAAAAGTTGAACCAAAACCAACATACCTATAGGATTCTATTAAAGCAAATTCGTTTAATCTTCTAAAAGCATCACAAAGCATTTTTCTCTCAATTGATTTTGCAGGACGAATTCTATAATTTATATTTTCATAGCTTGATTTATTACTCATTTAGTCATCACACTCCATTCTGTAAAAATAATCAAATGTCTTCTCTCCAACCTCTTTCAATGTAGTTACCTTTAGTACACTCTTAACTTTCAATATTTCCGATATCGGTTTAACGTATTGTATTTTCTGAGTATCATTCGGTTTACGAATTCTTACCAATTGTGGAGCTGTGAATTTCGGTGCTAACTCATCAGTCTTCAAGAAAGAAATCCTTTCATTTTTCGCTACATCTATTTTATCATTAAGGGAAAAATCATTTAAAATTTCGTCATCATCTTCCTCTTGATTTTCTTTAACTAAATCTTTTAAAAAGTCGATAACTGTTCTCCCAATTTTTATCATTTCTAAACGTATTCCCCTATATATTAGAGAATCTTGGTCAATACCACTTTTAGTTGTATTCCAGGGTAAAATATCCGCATCCTTTGCGTCTATAAAGACATAGCCTCTAAACCTTGCGAATGAATTATGAAAAAGGGGAAATCCATCTCCCCACCCTGTTACAAGAGTACGGTCTGCTTCTAAAATTAGTCTTTGGTTACAATAAATATACCACCCTGCTTCCTTTGGTTTCCCCCGATCGGTTATACCTGCATATATCTTAATACTAATCCCACCTTCGATTTCGAAGGTGCAATAGGCTGGTTTAATTTCATCTGATATCAATAAATAAGAGGGATTAAATTCAAGATCTTGCCCATTTATTGAGATAATTAATCCCTTTTCAAGCATTTTTTCGTGTGAGGCCTTAATTTCTTTTTTTAAGGTATTAATAAAAGTTGATTGTTCAAATTGTTTCGCTATATCTTCATAAATATTATACATAGTTATCTTCGTACCAAAATTGTCAGTCGTAGGATTTCCGTTAATATAATCAAATTTAAACTGCCAATCATTACTTTCATCTTGCTTCCATTCATTAACATCAACACTAATGGAAAATTCTGAACTAGAACACACACTTTTTACGGTGAAATTTTTACCGATTTTAAAAAGTGCTCTCTTCATTCCGACACCAAATCTACCAACTGAATTATCTACTTTATTTTCAGCTAGTTCAGTTCTACCAAATCTAAATGCATATTTTGCTGCAACTTCTGAAGAAAACCCGCCACAGTTATCTGTAATTTCAAAACTTTTGCTACTTAATGTTAGGTCAACACGCAGTCCTGTATAGTCTCCATTTTTTCTTATTTTAATTGCACCATCTACACAATTATCAACAAGATCTGCAATTGCATTTATTAAACTAATATCTTTAACTAACATTGATATAAAAAAATCCTTTGTTGGGTTTGCATTAACTTTTTCAACTGACATAGAAGTTCCTCCAATAAATTAAAATTTTAATTAATCTAATCAGTTACTATCTTCTTTAAAATACCTGGTATTTCGGCATGATCTTCATACCATACAATACGTATTCCTAACTTTTCGAAAGCTTTCTCCCTTGTTGAATGAAAATCCTCCATAAAACACTCCGTTAACCCTGGTGAGAGATTTAGTTTATTTAAATCCCTTTCTTCAATCTCATCCATATCTATCCTCTGCATTAATGCAAAATGTTTAATATTATTAGCATTTCGACGAGCTGAGATATCTAATATCCTCCTCATATTTGGATCTTTCATAGAAAGACCAATAAATAGGCATACATTTTCTTTTAATACATATAGCTGAATTATATTTGACCAGGAATAAGAATCTGTATAAATAGTGTGATATGCTTGTTCACTAAATACAATAAGATTATCTTTTAAATCATCATAGGAACTATCATTTTGAGGCAGATAGCCGTGGACATGAAAAACTGGAAGTTCGTTTGGATTAATCTCATCATTTTCTCTAAATACTGGTTTGTGATCCACTGGAATATCTCTGAGATGTTGTTCTAATAAATCATCAAAGTTAAATGTAACGACTGACCTAATTCTATATTTCCCCCTATGATTACAAAGCTTAGCTAACCAAACCAAAGTCTCAGAAGTATATTTTCTTTGTCGTTTTCCGTATAAAGCCTCTCTTATCCTTTTAGAAAAGGCCGCCGGTGAATTTAGAGCAGACTCAAGAAAATATGCATTTGTAATAGGAGAATCGTCATTTAGGTGTTTTAATAATTCAGTTAATGATTTTTTCTCTCGTTCATCAATTTTTTTCTCAAAAAGCTTTCCTCCGAAGTTCTTACTACACATATGCCTAATTAAGGAAGCGTTTAATTTATCTAATAAAGCCCCCCAGCCTGGAAAACCTGCTGAAGTAGAAACACCTGAACCTATAAACAATGAAAGTTGATCTCTCCTAAAGAAATCTCGAATTTCTTCTAAATAATCCTCTCTTTTTTTTATCCAATTGCTTTGTTCTGACTCTGTTAAAACTAGAGGAGATGATTTTTCTACATTAGATAATAAATCAAATTTATTATCAATTTTAATAAAATACTTATCCTTTGAACTATGAGTACCTGTATACCCCTTCATATGTCTTTTTATTTGTAGTTTAAGAACAGCTACTTCATTGGAAGTATTAAATATGTACCATCCATTTTTATTTATTGTATCTAATATCTCTTCTACTGTAGATGGTTTATCTAACTCTTTCAAAGCAAGGATGGAAGCTTCATAAATTCTCAATCTATAACACCTCAATTCAAGTTAACAGATTTCACCTTCTATTAATCAATAAAACAATTCTTACATAATATAACAAAATTCTATCACAATAGAAATTGTTTTCTTTAATGTGTTTAAAGTGATTTCCTAATTCCACTATTAATTAAAGAAACTTTACTAATAAATATTTAGACATATACTTTTTTACATTTCCACAAATATCGACTAATTTATTGTACTAAATAACTTTTTTAGCTATAATCAAAGTATAATATTACGTACGTAAAAAGGAGTGTTTACTTTGGAAACTGGTTTTAGTTATACGTTCCCAGCTTTAAGAGGATGGCAGGCAAGCCGTGAGTATTATGTTGTTATGGTCCCTTTGAGATTAATTCCGAAGATTTTCCTATTTGACGAAGATGAAATTCCACCTGAGCATCGTGCACAAAGAATTATTAACAGGTCAAGGGTTCCAGAAATCGCCAATTACATACTGGAAAACCAAAAAGACTACGTATTCTCTTCCCTAACAGCTTCCGTAGACGGTGAAGTTAAGTTTTATCCATTTTCTGAAGATAATCAATTTAAAGACTTAGGTAATCTAGTAATCTCTCTAGAAGCACGCTTCCTAATCAACGATGGTCAACACCGAAGAGCAGCCATTGAAGAAGCTCTCAAAGTTGCCCCAGAACTTGGTAAAGAAAACATTTCGGTTGTATTTTTTCAAGACAGCGGCTTAAAAAAATCTCAGCAAATTTTTGCGGACCTAAATAGACATGCGGTTAACACTACTTCGTCTATAGGTATTTTATATGATCACCGTGATCAACTAGCAATGTTAACTAAAGAGCTAATAGCTGAACTACCACTACTAACTAGATATACGGATAAAGAAAAAGTTTCATTATCAAAGAACTCCCCAAAGATATTTGCATTAAGCAATATTCATAACACAAACCAAAGGTTATTAAACAAGAAAAAAGGTGAGTTTATCTCAGATGAAGAAAGAAGGTTTATTCACGATTTTTGGCTTGAACTAACGTCCTCAATCACAGAATGGCAGCAAGTAATGCAGAAGGAATTAAATGCTAGAGAACTACGAGCAAACTACGTTGTTGCTCATGGTGTATTTTTAGAAGCAATAGGTATTATAGGTCGTTATCTATATTTAAATTATCCTAGTGAATGGAAAACATATATTAATAGTCTTTCAAACATTGACTGGAGTAGAGAAAATTCTGTAGACTGGATGGGTCGTGCTTATGGACATAGCGGCCGAATTAGTAAAACGAATCAAACGATTCAACTTACTGCTAATTTAATTAAACAGAAATTATCACTTCCATTGACTGAACAAGAGAAGGAATTAGAAAAAATCTTAAAGATAGGTGTTTAATATATGAATATTATTAGTAATCTGCTAAAAAATGAAACTCCACAAATAACAGCTTCCAAAACGTTAATCAAAGAAATGTATCTATCTGATGATACACCTTGGGTTGTTGGCTATAGTGGAGGTAAAGATTCTACAGTAGTAATACAACTTGTTTTTGAAGCATTATCTGAGCTTCACGCTGAACAACTACACAAAAAGGTATACGTGATCTCATCGGATACCTTAGTTGAAACACCGTTAATTATCTCATCCATAAATAGTACGTTAAGAAGAGTTCAGAAGTATGCTTTAGAGCAAGGTCTTCCTATTGAAACTCATAAAGTAAAACCTGAACCTGAAAAAAGCTTTTGGGCAAATATTATTGGAAAAGGATATCCATCACCAAATCAAAAGTTCCGTTGGTGTACAGACCGTCTTAAAATCGAACCAGCAAATAACTTTATTTTAGATAAAGTCTCAAAGTTTGGGAAAGTAATCATGGTTTTAGGAGTACGTGATAATGAAAGTGCTACACGTGCAAACGTTATGAAGTCGCATACTGTTGAAGGAAAGGTGTTAATGCGCCACTCTACCCTCTCAAATGCATTTGTGTTTGCTCCGATTAGAGACTTTACAACTGATGATGTGTGGCATTATTTGCTTAACTTCGTTTGTCCCTGGGGCGACGATAATAAGGAATTGCATAAACTATACATGGATTCATCTAGTGGAGAATGCCCTCTCGTTATTGATAAGTCAATTAAAGAAGAAGCTGGCTCTTGTGGTAATAGTAGATTCGGATGTTGGACTTGTACTGTTGTAACTGAAGACAAAGCTTTAAATGGATTTATTGAAAATGGTGAGGACTGGATGAAACCTCTTCTCGAATTTCGAAACTGGTTAGCAGACATTAGAGATGTTCCTGAATACCGACAAAAGTATCGCATGAATGGCCAAGTCTACTTTAAGGATGCAAAAGTAGAATTAATTGATGGAGAACTGTTCGTAATTATCCCTAAAAAGTCACGAAAAAAACTAGAGAAACTACCTTTATCTCAATTCGTCGTAATTTCTAAAGCAGAATTAAAGGATTATCTAATTACAAACAATATTGATCTTGGGTCTGTAAAAGAACTAAATCTCCTTATTAAGGAAGGCGAAACGTATATGCGTTTAGGCCATGGGCCATTTACACTTGAAGCAAGACAATTAATACTAAGAAAATTGCTAGAAACACAATTAAACCTCAATCATCCTAAGGAAACAAACTTTGAACTTATTAAAGAAGATGAATTAAAAGTTATACGTCGATACTGGTTAGACAATGGGGATTGGAGTGATCTAGTTCCTAAAATCTTTAGTGAAGTTATGGGGTATGATTTAGATTGGGAATATGATGATAAACCATTATTCGATGCTGAGCAATTAACTGACTTAGAATTACTATGCGAAGAGATGCAAGTAGATATGAAACTATTAAAGAAACTATTGTCTATCGAGCGAGAATTTAGCGGATACAAGGTTAGAAGAGGTTTATCACAGGAATTAGAAAAGGCATTAAAGCAAGATTATTTACATTTATAAATGAGGGGTCCCTATGCAACTTACAAAAATTACATTAGTAAACATTGGCGCTTATAGAGGCATTAATGAAATTCACTTATCTATTCCATCACCAGATCAAAACGTCATTTTATTTGGTGGCGAAAATGGAGCTGGAAAAACAACACTGCTGAATTCAATTAGATTAGCATTATTTGGTAGTTTTGTATACGGGTATATGACCGAAAACGATAAATATTTAAAAGAAGTATTTGGATTTCTAAATAAAAATGCAGTTAAGGAAAACGATAATCGATTCCAAATTATTTTAGAATTCAGTGAAGTAGAAAATTATAAACGTAACTTTTACAAATTTAATCGTAGCTGGACTCTTTCAAAAGGTGTCATTAAAGAACAGTTTAACATTATAAAAAATGGTGACCACTTATCAGATCTTGATAAAGAAACATATCATTCTAAACTAAAAGAAACTATGCCTCCAGAGCTATTCAATATGTGCTTATTTGATGGTGAAGAAATTTCAAGAATAGTGAATGATAATAGATTGGCAGAGCATCTCTTCTCTGCAGCTAAAGTTCTGTTTAATCTTAATATGTTTGAAAACCTTGAAACAGACTTAGATCAATTCATGAAACACTCGAACGAGCAGCGTGAATTATCCGGGGATGAAGCTAAACTATTATCATTAAATGAAGATCTAGAGAATTTAAATACCATGTTAACTACAAATAATAAAACCCTAAATATAAATGAGAACAAAATAGCTGGTTATAAAGAAAAGCTAACTCAATTAAAAAAGGACTTTGAAGTTCATGGCGGATTGATAAAGGAAGAGCGTGATCACCTCCTTTCACAAGTTAACGAAATTGAAAATAATCGTAAACAAAATAGTGATCAGGTTCGAGAATTTGTATCCACCCTCTTTCCTCTTTACTTAAACCGTGATTTGTTGAAAAAAGTAAAGACACAAATGAATCAGGAAAAAACTCACGAAATTCTTGATTTTCTTGATAACGGATTATCAGATGACAAAGTTTCTATACTATTATCTAAAATTGAAGATACAGGAGCTATAAAAGTTAATAAGCGAGAAGAACTTCAATCACAGTTCAAGAATGAGTTTTTAAACTTATTTAGCACTGAAAATGATCATTACATTCATCGAGCATCCTTTTCACAAAGAAGTGAAATTGAAAATATAGTTTCACAAGTTGAGAAACTTTCTATCTCAGCTTATAGAGACAAAATTACTAATAATCAAGAGTTATTAAATGTTACTTCATCCTTAAGAAAGCAAATTGATACCAATGATAAAACTAATGATTTCAAGGAAATCCTCTCAGAGATTGATGAGCTCAATCAAAACATAATAATACTTGAGCAGAAACAAAATGAAATACATGAAGCAAATCTTGCCCTTAATGAAAAAATACTTGGATCTGAAAAAGAGAGTGAAACGTTAAAGCAAAAATTAAAGGCGTCTACCAAAAATAAAAACGCGTTCATAATCTCATCTCAAATTATTGATTTAAGTAAGAGATTTAGGCAGCAACAGTTACAGAAAAAAATACATGAGGTTCAAATTCAGGCTACAAAGATGTTAAATTCGTTAATGCGAAAAAAGGATTATGTCTCTTCAATTCATATAGATATATCCAACTTTAATATTACGTTATTCAATCAAACTAAAGATGAAATTTATAAAGAAAGATTATCATCAGGTGAAAAAGAAATTTTACTTCTTTCTATTGTTTGGGCAATGTTTAAATCTTCTGGTCGTAGGCTACCGTTTATTTTTGATACCCTACTCGGACGTTTAGATAAGACTCATAAAAATACTGTCTTAACACAATTAATCCCTATGTGTGGCGAGCAAGTAATCATTCTCTCTACTGATACTGAAATTGATCCAGTTCATTACAACTTAATTACTCCACGGATCTCAAAAGAGTACATGTTAGAGTTTATGATTGAAACGGAACAGGTCAAAATCCATAATAATTACTTTAATTTTAATCAAGTGGAGGTAGCAAAATGAATTTCAGATTAAAAACAACAAAATATACCTCCGATAAATTAAAACAACTTCAATCAACAACCAGTATCACGCCTAATATATTGTCAAGAATGGCTGTCTCATTGTCTCTAAATCAGAATGAAGTCCCTGAAATACCAAAACCAGAAGCTGGTGGTTTAGAATTTAACCGTAATACTTTAACTGGAGAATATGACTTCATCTATAAAGCAATGATCACCCAGCACGCAGATAGAGAAATTTCAGATGATGATTATTTCCCTAACCTCTTTAATGCTCATTTAGAGCGTGGTATAAGACTTTTATCAAACGAGTATCAGCATGCTGGTAATTACGATAAATTCTTGATAAATCTATTTGATAACTAAAAGGTGGGGACAGAATATGCTCTATTTAGATAACAGCGCAACAACTCAAATGTTGCCCGAAGTTAAAGAAGCTATGTTGCCATTTTTATTAGAAGAGTTTGGTAACCCTTCAAGTAAGTACTATCCACTGGCTTCTAATGCTACTGACGCAGTTGCAAAAGCTAGAAAACAGATTTCCTTATTACTTGGATGTGAATCCGATGAAGTTATTTTTACTAGTGGTGCTACAGAAAGTAATAATATGATTATTAAAGGTGTCGCGGGACATTATGGAAAAGAAAATAATCATCTCGTTACATCAAAAGTTGAGCACCCTTCTGTCCTCGAAACCTTTAAATATTTAGAGAAAGAAGGATTTAAAGTAACTTATTTGGAAGTTGACAAGTTTGGCAGGATAAACATCGATGATCTTAAAGAATTGGTTTCCACCTCTCCCCCACTATTCGTTAGCATTATGTGGGGCAATAATGAACTTGGTTCGCTTAATGACATTCAAGCTGCATCAGAACTTTGTCATAACAACAACGTCATGTTTCATACGGATGCAACACAAGTAATAGGTAAAGTTTGTGTTAATTTGGAAGACCTTCCTGGCATCAGGTTTTTATCTTGTTCTGCTCATAAATTCCACGGACCAAAGGGGATTGGCGTTTCAGTAATCAGGAAGGATTCACTTGGATTAAAAACTAAACTTACCCCTCTTCTCCATGGCGGTGGCCAGGAGCAAGATTACAGAAGTGGTACATTAGCTGTTCATAATATAGTTGGTATGGGTAAAGCTGCAGAAATCTTGTCTCAAAACATTGAGTTTAATATTACGAGACTACAAAATTTAGAAGGCAGATTAATCTCCATTCTAGAAAGTAAATTTGAAAGCATAATAAGATTTAATAATGATAATACAAATAAGATACCTGGTATCATAAGTGCTCGATTTCAAGGTGTTAATAATGAAATCCTAGTAAAAAATGTAGCACCTTATGTTTCCCTTTCTACGGGTTCTGCTTGTAGTTCGGCTAAACCAAGTCATGTACTTCAGGCTATTGGACTGCAACTGGACGAGGTACGGGAAACTGTTCGTTTCTCTCTTTCCCATTTAATTAATGATAGTGAATTAGATATATTTTACCAACTATAACCGCACCAAGAGAGGATATTATATCCTCTCTTTTTTATTTATCGCAAAAACTGTCGATAAAAAGGAAAAATTATCAATTTAATAAGAAAAGCGATTTAATCAAGGACTAAAGTATTGTAAAATTATAATTAGTTAATTTAAAGAAATAGGTGATAACACTGAATAGATTAAAAGTACAAGAAAGTATACTATTGGAGCAAATCTGTCAAAAGTATGAATTACCAACTAAGTTAGTCGAACAACTACTAAAAAGCTCAGAGAAATTCACTTACGAAAATGTTCCTGATAGTGTCAGGAAAAAGGATTATTTAGACCTAATTAATTTTTATACCAAAAGTGAAAAAGGTGGTCAGTAATGTTATTTAAGAAATTAGTTTTCGATAACTATAAGACTTACTATGGACACCAAGAAGTGAATTTCTATATTCCCAAAGAAGATCGAGAAGAAAAACGTAAAAATATCATTTTACTTGGTGGTCTAAACGGTGCGGGGAAAACAACAATCTTAAGAGCTATCTTGTATGTGTTGTTCGGTAAAAGAGGCATTAATGATCAAGAGCATAAACGATTATTTTCTAATGTTATTAACAATACATTCTTTGATGAAGGTGGTCGTGATTGTTCTGTTGTCCTTACACTTGAAACGGACAAAGGCGAGGAATGGGAGTTAAAGGTCAAGTGGAGCTTTGACCATAATAAAAGGTTGATTGGTGAAAATCGTGGAATAGTCGTAAGAAAGCCTGGCGTACTTCATGGGAGACATGCTCAAATTGATAATATTGATGTCTTTAACCGCTTTATTGATAAAATTATTCCTTATCATGCTGCTCCGTTCTTTATCTTTGATGGTGAAGAGATTAAAGATATTATATTAAGACAAAATAGCATGGAAATGAAAGAAGCAATTCATAAGATTAGTGGTATTGAAGCTTATAAGCAGCTTTTAAAAGACCTTACTTCTATGAAAGTTTCACTTGAGAATACCCTTGCAAAGGCAGTAAGCCATGGGAAATTAAATAACTTAAAAAGTGCTCTTGAAGAAGTAGAAGGAGAACTTAATAAGCTTGAACCAAGAAGACTCACTGGCCAAGCAGAAAAGGAAAAATTAGAGAAAGAAATTGCTACCCTAAAGCAAGCAAGAAATGAAAAGTTATCTACTAACTCCAAATCAAGAGAAGTAGTAATAAAAAAACAAACCCGCTTAGAGGCTGAACTTAAGCAAGCTAAAGAACAATTGAAATATAGTTTTAAGAATGATGCGATTTCTATTATTCTTTACAAAAAAATTAGCAACTTAAAAACACGACTAAAAGTAGAAAGTGACCTTCGACATAAACGTATTTTACAAGAGGCATCACTAAACCCTTATCGTGATTTTATGTACCAACTATTAAGCAAACCAATTTCTCCCCCTTTATCAGAATTGCAGTTAGAGCAGATTAAAAAAATTGGAGAAAATGTCTGGATTAAAGAAAACAATATTAAAGAAATTACTGATGACCTTATTGAGATACATGATATCTCCTCAAAAGATTACAATTACTTAACGAATTTTAATAGTAAGGATAAATCTGGAATCGTGTCTATGATAAATAAAATTGAAAGATTAAACTCTGAGCTAGAAGCAATTGAAGTTGACATACGGAATGCTCCAGAGTCTGTCGATATTAGTCAGGAAAATGGAAAAATAGATGTATTCACAAAAAAGATAGGTGAAATAGATTTAAAACTTCAAGTTGTTAGGAAAAAAATAGCTATTGCAAAAGAAAAAAAGACGAATTTACTAAACCAAATTACACGCCTCTCTGACCAAAGTACTGATTTTAATGAAGTGAACAATCAACTAGCACAAGTAAGGAAAATAATAACAGCTATGAGCGAATATGTACAAGAAACAGTTACATTAAAAGCAAAATTTATTAGAGATGAATTTGCAATGATGTTACAAAAGCTATTCCGTAAACAAGATGAATTTGGAAAAATAGAATTTGATATCGACACTTTTACCGTTCGCCTATATAATGACAAAAATCAAGAGATTAGTATTCAAGATCGTTCCGCTGGGGAAATGCAAATTCTCTCCTCTGCTCTAATCTGGGCCTTAACTAAAGCTTCTGACCTAGCTCTACCTATGATTATTGATACTCCATTAGGTAGATTAGATAGCTATCATAGAAATCATTTAATAAATCACTATTACAAAGAATTAAGTGATCAAGTTATTATTCTGTCTACAGATACAGAAATCACACAAGAATATGTTACTCTGATGCAAAACCATTCATATAGACAGTACATGCTTGACTACGATGAGAATAAAAAATATACAGTTATCCGTGACGGATATTTTAGTTTTGTAAGGATGTGAAATGATGGCCAATAGAAATTTGATACTTTCTGGAACTGGGAAAGAATATCTAGATATACTCTGTGATCGCCTAGATGTAGAACGTCCACAAGGTTTAAAGATTGCATTTGCAAAGGGAATTTCTAATGCTCAAGGTAATGTCTCGGTTACACAAAATGAAGGAAATAAGCAAAATTGGGCCATTCCAGATGGAATTATCAGGGAAAAAGAATATTTACTTTTCAAACATTTGATCATTAATGAACTACAAACTTCATTAAGTGATGATGAAGTGAATAAACAAATGCTAAACTATATGGAGTTTGGACTTAGAGTAATTTCTAATGAGTTAAAACAACTTTCTTCTATGGAAGATTACAGAATTAAAGTCTTGAGCTAAAGAAGGGAACCACAATTGTGGTTCCCTTTTGATTTATTATATTCTATCCGATAACGGACTAATATCAACAATTGTTACAGTTGGTTTAGATAATTCGTTATTCTCCCTCAACACTGGGCCATGAACTATACATTGTCCCTTTTTTAATGTAGAGAGTCTGTTTTCCCACTTTTTCTTCTCTGCCTGATCATTCGCTAAACTAGCTGCAATATTAGATACTTCCTGCTCAGGTGGAGAAAAGTAAACTTTTTCTGACGCATTTTGCAATCTAGCTAATTCTCCTGCATCAAGCTGCGATTTTAAGAATTGTGTAGCATACCACCCTGACCAACCAAACTTCCTTCCTTCTGTTAGGATTCTTGCTGAAGGTGAGTTTTCTGTATGATCTAAATTTTGTGCTTCATCCAAAAGAACTGGCATTGGTGTATTCTTATTACCAAATCTTACTGAGTAATTCCATAAATCCCAGAGAATAAACTCAGTAATCATTAATTGAATATCTCTTGGATAACCTGTAAGTTGAACTATGAAAATTTCACCATTACTCTCAACAACGTCTTTCCAATCAATAGTTTCACCGGAACTAAAAGGATTACGATCGATTAGCTGCCTTATTTGAGATAGTGCTGTCTTCGCATAACTTGAATTATCATCTTCAAGAACTTCTTTCAGTCTAGGTAAACTCATATTTTCTCCATGAGTTTCCAACCCTCGAATTAGCGCCTCATAAATGGCATTTAATTGTTGAATTCCTAAACTCTTATAAACAGCTGAGAAAATACTCTTAATCCGTTCAGCGATATCTATATTCGTTTCAGGTAATGAAATTCCACCTATGTCACGTACATTTATCTTAAAAGGATTAATTGGAAGTTTATCACGAAAAACAATCTTATGTTTTAGCTTATCTCCCATATATTCAACAAATTCAGGTTCAAGCTGGTTTGGTAAAAAACCTTCTGTGTAATCAATTACGATACTCGGAATTCCTTGCTTCGACTTTTCTAATAGTAGGCATTGCATAAAATAAGTTTTACCTTGCCCTGATTTACCAGAGATCAATAAGTGTCGATTCGCAAGACCTTTATTTCCAAATTCCCAATAAACTTCTCTATTTGAGTTCTCTGCCTTACCAATAAGAATTCGAATATTCTCAATATTAATCCTTTCAGGTAGGGATGTTCCCTCTGGGCTTCCACTAGGCATTTTTACAAGCCCCACTTCTTCTTCACTTAAAGGCTCATCAACATGTACTCTAATTGCTGGGTCTACAGTTTCTGGATCATTAATTACCTCATCCAAATGCTCAGTTCGGCCTTTATACTGATATGATAGAAAGTTCTCCTTGACAAAATCAGTATCTTTTGTTTGGATACGATTATGCATCGATTCAATTGAGTTTACAAGTGCATTAAATCCATCAAACAATAGAAGATTTATCAGAGTAATTCCATCTTCAAGTGATGCACTTCTATGATAAGCATCTCTTTGGAATGATAGGATGGCACCTTCTCCAATTATTTGGTCGAGATCGTTAGAAACGACATACTGATCCTTATTTAACCTTTCAATTACATCGTCGGACAAATTATAATTCTTTTCATCCCATAATCCATTCTGTTGAAGTTTTTTAGCATTAGAAATAAATAATTGAATAAAGAAATTTCGATAAAACTTCTTTGTGAAACTATTGTCAGTGGTATTGAGCAATGCCTCATTTAATAATTTCTTAGTTTGCTTCACTTGTTTTCTGGCTTTCTCTAATACATCATTTTTATTTATGCCAATTTTGACTTCAACAGGATAGAAATGTAATTTTAGATCATTGCCTGAATTTTCTAACCCTATCAATAATAAATCATCACTATGGCTCCCCTTGACACCTAAATTCTTTGCTGTAAATACACCAGCTGTTTTGTTCAAACTAACAGCACCAGCTACCCGAAGAACTTCTTCTAGGGAAACAGGTACCCATAAGATATCAGGGTGATCAAAATAAGCCAATGAATATTTAATTGCAGAGATAATACTTAATTTTTCTTTCGAGTAGTGTCCTTTACTTCCAATAATCCTTAACAGCCATTCTCCATTAAAAGTATTAAAGGCCTTAATTGTATTTTTTACATTCTGATCTGACCCTTCGACTTCTTGAATTTTCAAAAACTCTTTTATCACCGCAAAATATTGTTGTGATTTATCAGTAACGGTAATTGCATCATACCTACTTGAGGAAGAATACTGATCGCTGTAGTGAATCACAACTAAATTTTTGTCATATTCATTAAAAAATTCAAGATCAACATTAGGATCAACAAACGTTACCCAGTATGATGAACGATATATGCTTTCAAGCGTTTCTTCGTCAATGGTAGAAGTTCTAGAGAAAATTGCTTCTCCTTTTCGATAAGAATCATTTCCATCGTTTCGTAGGTTAGCACTTAATTCATTTAATGAATAAGCTGTTTGAGTTAACAGATTATCTTCTGTAATCGAATACGCTTTTGTTCCGAAACCACTACGATAATTTTCATTTCCTTTCATAGAAGGAATGGATGTGTACAAGCCATCAATTGTCATTCCTGACAACATATCTCCCATTGATTGTAATGCATCATGCTCTTGAGCTTGCATCTTATAGAAAGAAATATGGGCATACTTGTATTCTCCAGTAATTCCTCGTTTAAAGTAATATAGTTTCTCTCGAATGAATCTTAATACATCTTGCGATTCGTAATTTTTTGATTTAATTGTGACATTTAACATTTCTTGAATTTGCTCAATAGATTCTGTTCTTGAGAAGATATCAAAAGTACTTTCAGCATTGTTATCCTCTTTATATATTGTAACTTCAATAGACATAAGCATCTCTGGTCCCTTTGAGTCAATCGATTTAAGCATCCATAGGATTATCCCTCTTAACACTTCTTTATCATTTGCAATATTTATGATGTTAACTTGTAAGGGAGCTTTAGATTGTTCTATGAATAAATAATCAAAATGCTCGACAAACTGACCAATCTTATCTTCCACTACTTTCGCTAGATACTGATTAGCATCTGAAACGGATACTTGTTTTACAGGCTTATAGATCATCCAATCCGGAGCATAATGCTGATTGTCAGGTTTATATAACTGATCGCTTCCATAATAAATAAATGGAAGTAAACCATCAGGTTTTAAGCGGTTTAAGATACTATTATCAAGTTCTTCATTAGCAAGAAGCTCATTAATCTTCAGTTGGTAAGCAACCATGAGTGGATGAAAAGGAGTAAAATAGATTTCATTACTAGCAATAATGGTTCCTAGTTTAAATAAATCTCTACCTCGTCTTCCTGCTTCATTACCTTCTTTAAATGATTTCACTTCGGAAATATATACACTTAAATACTCTTCTGCTCTTGCCTTTAATTCTGAACTAAAATAACAAAGACTTGGGATACATGTTTTTGTCTTAAAATACGTAACAAAGCGATTATAAGCTTCCCTGAGCTCATCATTTAAGCTAATATCTTCTGCTAATATCGCATCAGATTCAAGATTTGCACAACGAAGACCATTTTCTACCCAGGAGAACTCCCATTCGAACATACGCTTGTTATCAGAGTTCATATAAAACTCATGGTTTCCGAATATTAATTTGTTATTTTTCCATTCAAAATCTTGTTGTTGCTCTCTTTTTAATTTCCAAATTCGCAGCCCTGATATCGGAGTTGATTCTGGAAGCTCGTTCCTCAAAATAATAGGAATAACAGCCTGATTATCTTTCAGCCGTAACTTGATTAATAGTTCCTCATCGTCGTTAAATGCTTCAACTTGAGGTATAATCTTTAACTGCTCATCAAAATCAAGGTCAATAATTTGGTTATTATCAACTACTTCCGTTTCGACTCTATTAAAGCCTTGTCCAAAGATTAATTCATTTCCTTCATATTGGATTTCAACTAAATTTTTTGCTGTATCCACTAAGTAGCTTGTTTTGTAATTATCAAATAAGTATGCTTCTACCGGTACGACTGCAATTGATAATTCAGCTCCTAAATTGGCTTTGTTATCATGCTTATAAGAAACTCTTACAAACGTCGATTGTCCTTTTGTTGTTTTTATAGTGGCATTCAGGTTTATTTTCCCTAACGAAACCTCAACTGACTTTTTTGAAGCAAGAGGGATTTTTAAAAAGTCTTTGTCTAAACTTTTAACACTTCCACCATTAATTGAAAAAGTAGCCTGTACCGATACTTCCTCTTGTTGGTCTGGATTAAAAATTACAATATGCCTTTTTCTATTTCCGGCACTAGTATCCTTTTGGGCTCGATCCCAATAATTAAACCCTTTAATTTTTATTTCTTTCAAGTCAATAGATGTTTTTTTGTTAATAATTTTATGTTCTTCATAGTATCTATTGACGACAGAAAATCTTAGTTCATTCCAATCCTCATCATAAAGCTTACTAGCTCCGCTAGGTGAAAATTTCTTTTGCAATTCTTCTTCTTCTAGGCCATAATCATGAACCTTTCGAACGTAATCATATAACTCTCGGTTCAACCTTAACCGTTCTTTTAATTTATTTCCTGTAAAAGTATCAAGATCACTATCTTTGAATAAAGCAAATTTTTTATAATCTGTTTCTTCAATTGCTCCTTTTGAGAGAATAGAAAAGAAATCTTCGAACTCAAAAAACGTTATTTGTTGAAACGATTGCTCTTGCAGAAGCATATCCATATTATCTAACAAGATAATTTGATCAACCTTATCTAAAGTACTATTTTCAATGTTATACTTAAGTTTTTTGAGCAGGTAGTTTGGATGTAATGGCATCCCCTCTTTTTGAAGATCACTACTTCCACCTTGAATCGAATCCAATTGTTCAGAAACAACACTTAATAAAGCAGTGTTTTCCCAGACATTTTTTTGTTCTCCAACCTGATTTCTAAGTGTAACTAGAAAATCTGGCTTAACATCATCAGCTGTATGTGCTACAACTAGTTTAAGTTCATTTATCTCAATAGAAAAAGTTCGATAAGGATCTCCTAACTCATGTTGGAAAACAAATTCTTTCACGTTTTCTTGCTGTCTTAATGCTTCGAGTAGATCCGTAAGATCCTCTGTTTTATCTAGTTGTAGATAAAAGCGATCTCCAGCCTTTATAGATGTTTCTTTAAAAAACCTTAATAATAGCTCAGATATATAATTATAAAATTGGTTTGACATACTGTGCATCACCACTATCACTTTTTTTGTCTAATATGTTTAGAGAGTCTAATAAATCCATTATTTCTTTCTTGGAATAACGATCAAAAGCAATACCACGTTTTTCATACTCTTCGAAAAGTTGATTTAAAGGGATCCGCTTATCTTTTACACAAAGAGCTGTAATAAGTAACAAAGTCTCATGATTCATATTCAACACTTGTCCCAAACTACCTCTATTCTTTAAAAACAGAGCAGCCCCAACATCCTCTATATTTTGACCGAATTTAAACGCTACCTCAGTACTCGTCCCATCTTTTACACAGTTAAAAAGGGTTCGATATGCTTGGGGAAGATTTCCAGGCTCTTCTTTAGGCGTCACACCTGCCCAATTACTATACGCAACGATCCAAGCCTTTACATCTTGTAAAAAAGCTTCTTCTTTTCCTTCATGAACAACGATATCATGGAGCTCTTTGTAGTTCATAAAGCGAAGCGTTTCATTACCAACCCCTTCTTCCATATTATAAGCGTTATGGCTTAGCTGAGAAATCGTATGAACATGTACAAAGAGATTTTGAGCCCTATCCTTTACTCGCTTAAATCCATCAAGTTCATCTGCTGGCTTTCTTCTTTTACTTATAGATTCCCACTCTAAAGCAAAGTACAATGGATCTGCTTTGCTGTAGTCGGCTTCTTCAAAGCGTTCAAATTTCAACAGGACCTGACAGATGTACATAAACGAATAAAAATGGGTTAACAAAGGAAATGTACTTAAGAAATAATCTTTATGTTTACTAAGAAATAATAGATCTTCTCTGTAATAATTAGCTAAAACATCAAAAGTTGACTGATACTGTGCTTCCTGAGGTTTGGTTTCTAATGTATCCAACTTACTTAGAATAAGCTCAGTTAAAATGTCTTCAGTTTCCTTATTGTTAAAGACATTTATTACGGCTTCTTCTTCTTTAATTAGTGTATCTTTTAAAAATTGAGAGTGTTTTTTCAACTCTCCTTCATGCTTACTGTTCGCAATTGGTACATAATTAAAAAGATACGGATGTATTGGTTTAATCTCTTCACCTTGGCTAAATAAGTATTGCTCTAAAAATCGCTTTAAATCATATTTCTCATCATCGCCACACTCTACCTCCTTGATAATTTGTTCAACTAGGGGGTTTTCAGAGTAATTCAAGTCATCCTTCAGTTTTGCTTTCTTTAACTTTGTACCACAAATTTTCCGAATATACTCTCCCAATATGTCGTTAAAATTACCACGAATTGCTTTAGATCTTCTTGATGAAAAAGGTAATACATCTGCTACCTTTCCGACGTCATGTTTCTTTTTATTGATTAATAGTTCTAGTATCTCTTCTACGTGTAAAATTCTCTGCATCTCTATTACTCCTTCTCAAAAACAAAAGCGCCAAAATCATCACGTTTTAATTTGTACGATTTATTTTCATTGGGGAAATGGACCAATAGTTCCCTTTTCTTATCTCCGAAATTCATTACTTTATCAATAAACTCAACAAACTTAATTGCATCCTCTTCATCCTTTTTGCTAGGGCAATAACCTTCCTTCACTCTAAGTAAAAGGCGATAAAGTGGATAATCGATCTCTAAATAGGTATTGTTGTAACCTAATAAGATCGTTGCCTTGAATGACTCTAACACATCATTCGTATTAAATTTTAAATGATCAATTGATGGTTTAAGATTAAGCGATTGTGCTAGTCGAAATTTATCGATTGGCTTGTTTAAGTAGATATAACCTCTTTGCGGACTACCTTTCCATTTAAACAGGGCACTCTTTACATCTTCATAAAATTCTTTTATCTTACTTCTCTCACCAGAATTAATGTAAAACAAGTTAAGTACATAAGCCTTATAAGTATGATCTTCTATTTTTTGAGAAAAGTCTTCATTTGTTAAGTAAGCAACTCTAATTAATGTTTCGGAAAAGAGATCAAACGAATAGTCTCCAAGCTCCTCTTGTTGAATGAATGGCTTTAGCCAAGTTTTTGAAATAGCTGATTTGTTATAGTGTTCTACGATACTTTCCCATTCACTTAATGTATTTAATTCAATGATAAGTTTATCAATATAAGAAGATCTTAAGTGAATTGGATCTAGCTCACTTAAAACTTTCAAAATAGGTGATCGTTCTTTTCTTCTAAATAATAAGCTTGGGACAGATTGCTCTAGTCGCTCAAACTCTGTCATTAATCCAATAGCATTTACTTGATCCGGGATAACAATGTCCGCAAGGAAGTTTAAAAAAGCACGAGCAGAGATTACTAACTTATTTTTCACTAAGGTCTGTATAATCTCATTAACTATTTGTTTTTGGACAAAGTCTTCTTGCATAAATTCAAAATTATCATGAATCATTGTGCGGATGTTATTTGCAGCATCTTCCTTATAAGCTAGAAAAAATGGATTCCCTTCTGACTTACTAAAGATCCTTTCTACAAGAGTTAAGAAAAAGCTCGACTTCGGACCTGAACTTGTAAGTTCATACGAATGATAGTCACCAAAACTTATTAATGAATAGGTGTCTTCACTATAACTTGTAGTTATATTTTGAGAAAAAAGATCACTGTTCGCTACGAATTCGTTAAGTCTATCAAACGTAATACCCTTATGGTCTCTCGTAATAAAATTGTGTAAAACACCCATATTTATTGCAAGAATTACCTTTTTATTTGATTGATCAATCCTTTGATCTGAAAAATCCTGTAAGATTTCCTCTAACGTTTCCATTGCATTTTTAGTTGGAGAAAAGCTTTCCGTCGCATCATTAAAAATATGATAATCTTTAATTAAATCAGGTCTATTTTCATTAAGGTACGCTAGCAAATGTGATTTCCCATCCCCAACACTACCACATAGTAAAATTAGGCTGGATCTTCCACTGTTATTATTTTGTAGTAAAATACCTTCGAGATCTTTTTGAATTTTTCTTTCTACGTGTAAATACTTCTTAAACCTGCTAAAAGCATTAGCATTTTCAACTGCTTCTTGTGAGGAGTCTTGCAATCGTCTTAATTCTCTTAACAAGTAACTTTTCCCTTTTGGAAGGTTCTTTTGGAAAAGTGTATTTTGCTCCAAATCCTCACTAGTATCTTTATCAACTTCTTCGTTTTCACTTAGAACGGTCTTTTCATTTCCACCAATACTACTTTGACCTAATAATTCTAAAACTTGCCTTCTCACAAGTTCTTGTAAATCATTAGCATTATTCTTTGGAGGAGGTTTTGGTGGATTATAAGCTGGTAAACGAAGTTTTTCTAGTGAATAGACTTCGTAAAACCATACTGCTATATCGTGCATCACCCTATGTAGTTTGAAAGCCTCAGTAATATCGTTAAACTGAGCATCATGCGCTGCCTTATTTCCAGTGATCCTTATCGTATCAAACGCTTTTTGCAAATCTCGCTTAATATATCCCTCTCTAACTAGATATGTAATTTTTTCAAACATCGAAAAATTGTAGGGAACTTCGATATCTTCATTTAAATAAACTTTATTTAATACTGATTCTGCAAATAGTCTTGCCTTTACGATAGAACTAGCAGCATCTTCAAAGATTAACTCTTCCATCTTTTTTGAGATTTGTGCAGCGTCTTCGTTAATATTCTTGATGAAATCAAGGAAGTGTGCTTCATTCGACATTAAATCAACCCCGTACTTTTTCTATTTTAGTATTATTTTACCATACCACATAATTAAACCCTAATAAATTACGTATATTACAATTTGTGGTCAAGAAAATTGTAACTCTAACTGCCTTTGTTGTTAAATTTCTTCCACAATGAAGTCAATATCTCTGGATTTAATATACAAACATTAAGCTTCTTCATAAAATCACACTATCAAACGGGTCGTTCCCATCCAGTTTCTCACTTTGATATGATTATCTTGACACCTCATTTAATAAACCCATTCTTCACCCGAGGAGAAATCTGGTATATATTCTTGATATGCTAAGTTGATAATTTCATCTTTTAAGAAGTCAACTATAGCTGCTCTAACCGTGTGCCAATTTGGTAAAGGATATTTATCAAAAAGTTCATAATCTTTATATTTGAATTCATTTGTTTGAACAAACAAGGATATAATATCTCTCATGGGCATTTTTTTTACCACCTTATAAATATGATCTTCTACATCATATAAAATAATTTCTAGAATTTCCCCTCCCCTATACTGAAGCTGAAAGCAAAATTCCTCCCAATAGCTTCTTAAATTATAATCATCAGAATCCATTGAACCTTTGTATGAAAAATCTTCAATATCATTTCTTAATTCTTCTAGAATAGATCCAAGATTAATATTATTAATAAGGGAAACGTGATCTAGTACTCTATTATTTACTTTTTCGATATATTCATTAACAACATCATTAGACGAAAACAGTAAATCTCTTTCAATGTTTGGAATTAATATAACTTTTTCATTAATCTTTGGCATTATTTCTTCTATTATTTCCCCATAACTTTCATACTCATAAAGTAAAGTGAAGATTAATTTATCAAAAAACGTTGCAAAATTTATTCCAAAGGCTGAGAGAGTAGAAGAGTTAATTATTTCTATTAAAAACTCATCCTTTTTTAACTCCAAATATTGATTAAATATCTGAATTTGCTGTTCTAAATCCCTAAAAAATAAATTAGTCATATTTATTCACCTCATCTTGAAAATCTAACTCATTATAAGAAAAGACTGTAAACTTTTAATTTATTCCTCAACAAAATTTCAACATCATGTCCTAATAACTTGAAATAATAATTAATATAGTATTCCTACAGTATGGTCGTACACGAATTATTCTTGTACATCCAATAAATACAAACGTCCCTCAAACCCACCTCGTTTTTCAGCTTTATCTAAGCGAATAGACTCAAGATACGCATGATCTACTCCATGTAATTTTCCTATAGCATAAATAATCTCTAGAAGATCGGCTAATTCTTCTACAGCTTCTTCATCCGAGGTTGAATTCGAGTATTCTTTAATTTCCTCGGACAATTTCAACACGAGCTCTTTTTGGTATACTACCTTGTCTAGTTTTTTCACGCGATAATTTTTCCCTGTTTCTTTGATAATTTCGGGTATTTTGTCTCGTATTAGTTTATTATATATTGGCATCATGTACTCCTTTAGTCAGCTTCTAATTTACACCACCTTATTCGCCACCGGCACTAACCTCGCTGGCATCTCCTCATTCAACCGCCAAACAAAACTCATTGGCTTGCTTCCAGAATGGCTGACGTATTCGGCTGTTCCAAGGAAGGTGAATGGTGATGTGTAGCCGTTTTCGGTTTTATATTCTCTGACAAACAAGGCAATTTGGTGATTGTTTTGTTTGTGATGAATGTAGCGTTGGGCTGTTTTACTTTCTGGAGACACTCGACTTTGGGTTTCCCAGTGAAATAGTCGTTCGTTAATGGCATAGTCGTCGTATAAGGTTGATGGCGAGAAATCTTTTTCAGATTTGTTTAAGGTAATGAAAAAGATATCAAGGTTCTTGGCTTCAAAGTGTTTTACGCCTTCTCTGAAGGCTGGGCTTTGCTCTTCGTTAAAGTGATCAAAGGCTGCTAGTATTTGTGACGTTGTATATTGGTTGTGTACCTTTAATGGACATGTGAATGGAAAGTCATGTCCAATCTCAACATAATCAATCGTTGAATAGTTGTATTGGAGGATCTCTCTAATTTCTTCACGGAGTTCCTTTGTACTTAGTATCGCTTGCATCCCTTCTTCTATTGATTGAAATCCTTCTTTTGGTGGGGCTGCATTATAAAACGAATAATAAAGGATTCCTAGCATTAGTTTTTCTGATTCGGTTGTTACGGTTTGATCATCAAGATAGCGGATGAGAAAGGATAGTAATACTTGCGAACGGATATGAAATAGGTTTGGCAGTCGCTTTGTGATCACTTTTTCATTCGCACAGAAGAATTCGTCCATTAACCCTGCTTCTACTCTCAATCGTTGGAAGGAACGATCGCCGCTTTTTCCGTAAAAGTCGTAAATCGATAAATGATAATGCATTAAGAAGTTAGCTAGTGTTAGCTCAAGTCCTGAGTCCTCTTCGAAGTATTTCAATTTACTGACGAGATTTTTTCTAGTTAACGAGCTCTCTTTAATATTTCGCAGAATGTATTCCTTTGCCTGTTTTTCGAGTTGTATATAGCAGCCTTTAGGAATATTGAAAAATCCGTTTTCAACATAGTGCTTCACAGAGTGCTTCGTGCGACCAATTAGTGCCCGGAATTTTTCTTCAAATGAATAGTTTTTATGGGCTTGACCAACAAAATCAAGAACAGTAAGGCATTCTTTCCCTTCTGAGAGGCGTAAACCCCGTCCTAATTGTTGTAGGAATACGGTTAAGCTTTCTGTCGGTCGTAAAAACAGGATCGTATTAACTTCTGGTATATCAATTCCTTCATTATATAAATCAACGACAAAAATAAAGCGGATTTCGCCTGATACTAATTTCGATTGTGCCGTATCTCGTACCTTTTGGTCGACACCACCGTACAGCGTAATCGAAGGAATGTTTGAATTCGAAAAAAACTCAGCCATATATTTGGCATGCTCAATCGACACGCAAAAACCTAATCCTTTAACATCATCAAGGTCAGTTACATATTTACGAAGACTCGTGATGATTTGGTTGCTACGTATTTTATTAGAGGTAAAAACGTTTTCTAGTTCTTTAATTTCATAGCCTTTTCGACTCCATTTCAGTTTTGATAGATCAACGGTATCAGTGACGCAAAAATATTGAAACGGACTAAGTAGTTTTCGATCAATCGCAGCTGTTAAGCGCATTTCTGCAGCAATCGTATCATCAAAGTAAGTCAGAACATCCTTGCCATCCATCCGTTCTGGTGTTGCGGTTAGGCCCAAGAGGACCTTCGGCTTGTAGTAGCTGAGCAGCTTTTGATAGGAAGCTGCTGCTGCATGATGAAATTCGTCAACAATGATGAAGTCGTAATAGTCAGCTGTTGTTTTTTCATAGAGCTTTGAAGAATTAAAGCTTTGGATCGAGACAAACAGGTGCTCTAGCGAATCAGGGGTATTCCCGCCCACTAACAAATCGCCAAAATTAAAATCTCGTAAAATCGCGCGAAACGTTGTCCGGCTTTGCTTTAAGATTTCCTCACGATGAGCGACAAACAGTAGTTTTGCGTGGCGCTTGTTCTTCTTTAAAAAACGTTTGTAGTCAAACGCAGAAATGACCGTTTTTCCAACACCAGTTGCGGCCACTAGTAGGTTTTTTGTGCGACCAAACACCTCGCGTTCGGCCTCTAACTTTTCAAGAATTTCCTTTTGAAAATGATATGGTTGAATATCAAAGTGAAAATGGACATCGTCATTTTCATTAAGCTTCGTTTTACTTAAAGCTGTTTTTAAGCGCTGTTGATCGTCTTCTTTTTCACCATCAAAAAAGCTGAATTCCCCGTCGTTCCAATAACTTTCAAAGGTCGCATCGAATTTTTTCACGATATCAAACGAATCTTTCTCCGTTATTTTTAAGTTCCATTCTAATCCTGACGTAAGCGCTGGATTAGATAAGTTAGAGGAGCCAATGTAGGCTGTCGTAAAGCCAGTCTCCCGTTTAAACATATACGCTTTCGCGTGTAATCTAGTTCGATCCTTATCATAGGAAATTTTCACTTCAGTATTGGAAAGCTTGCTTAGCTCAATAATCGCTTTGTAATCAGATGCCTCCATATAGGATGTGGTAATCACTCGCAGCTTGCCACCAGTGTCGGTAAACGTTCGTAAGTCCTCGATAATACAACGGAGACCACTCCACTTGATAAAGGAAACGAGCATATCAATGTGATCTGCCGATTGAATTTCGCGACTTAGTTCTCCTAACATATTCGGCTCATGGTGCGAGCCAGTAAACAGCGAGCTTTGCGAAATCGGTGTGACTGGTCTTACGACTCCTTCTTTATTCAAGCTCCTAGCACTGTTAAGCTTTGAATAAATCGAAGTAAGCACTTCCCCTTCTTCAGCAATTTGTAGCGACTGAAACTCTGTATCATCAAGATGTTCACTCAAAATCGTAATGATCTCATTGCATGTTTTAATTTGCTTTAGTAATGCGGCTGCATGATCATCTTTTTTATCATCACGAATATAACTAAGCGCTCGCCTTGTCACAGACGATATGTAACTAGCCAGCATTTTCCGAGCTTCTTCTACATCAAGTTTTTCCGTTTGAATGTCGTGGTCGGTGAGGTTAGTAAGTTCGTTTTTTAGCCTTTTGTTTATAATTTCTTCGTATATTCCTTCAGGTAGCATTGGATCACCTCATAGTTGCATTATATGGTTACTTTATCCCATATAATGGATCATATATCATAATTCGACAGAAAGAGTCGAAAACCTTTCTTTTGCATACGAATATAGGGACATAGGGACAGGTCCACTGTCCCTATGTAACGACATATCTGCTCACTATTATCTTAAATGTTGGGAGAATGTACCAGTCCCGCACAACATTTATAAGTAATTTACCATAGCAATTTGACAAGACCCTGTCAGCGAACATTAGTTTGACACGGTTCATTTAGCGAATAAAAAAATTAGCCCCACCTAACATCCATCCTTCTTTTGTTATAAGGTCATAAATGAGCGCCCTAGATATGCCTTTGCATTTCCTTTCCAAAAAGCAGTCAATTGCTTATCCAAATAAGAATTTTAAGTAAAAAGTCTAACCCCCTTTTCTTTTCTGAGGATTAGACTTTGGTTTTCCTTAATTTAGCTAGTTGTGGAAATAAATTTTTTCTGCTTAATAGTGTGGTTGTACTGCACATTAATTAAAGCTGTTAATATCTACTTAACCTGTGGTTTGCTGTGGTAGTTTTATTACAAACCCTGTCACGGCTCTCAGTAATGTATCTAAGTGAGGTTTAAGTTTAATATGACAACTGTTCTTCTTTTTTCGATTCTTCCATTTCTTTCTTTGCTTGTTCTTTTGTTTTTCCATCTATATAGTAAGCAATTGCTGCTTTACCTACTGCATATGTTCCCGAATAAGCTATTGTACTACTGATAGCAGAGCCTGAACCTGGTATAAATACATTTAAAAATTTTGCACCCTGTTGAGCTACAAATCTCAATCCTAATCCAAACAATGCTACTCCTCCCAACGAAAGAATAAATTCCCTCGCCATCTTACTATCTATTTTTTGTCCACTTAGATAAGCTATAAGTGTAACTTCAACTATTTGTATAGGTATTAGAACTACAATATCACTTGCTGGTATAGGAGTAATTGCCACACCTGCACTCGCTGTTGAAAATACTTTGACAAACTTATTGGCAATTTTCTTAATAGCTATATCAAGTTTGTTGTTCAACATTAAATATACCGCGGCACGAAAGTCAATGTTTTCTTCTAAAAAATTTACCAGTTTATCAATATTGTATCTTCCATCAAATTCAATCACTAAGTTCGCACGCTCTTCTGGAGACAAACTTTCTGGATCTTCGTGATTCCATTCTATATATGAAGAAACTGGTACTATAAAAGTATCTGCTAGTCCTACTTCTTCTAATACTTGACGAACCTGTTGCTCCTTTATTGCAATGTTATCTCTTTTCTTTTGAGTGTAACTTGTTGGCTCCTTAATTCTAGATGGCTCTATATCATCTATTCGTGTAATAACTGTAACTAAAGGTACTTTTATATCTAGACTACTATAGACTTCTTTTAGATACACAGCATCTTCTTTTAAAGTAGATCTATCAGCACCATTTGTTAATAATAAAAAGGCATCCGGTTCAAACTCTTCAATTACAATTTTTAAATCTTCTTCAGCTGTACTCGATAATGCCTTTAAATTTTCTTTAATACCTCTAGTATCAATAATTTCAAATAAAACTTCATCATTTTTTTTATATTGAAATACTTGAGAATTTTTTGTGCCAACCTTTATAGCACTAGTTTTAGCTAAATATTCACCGAATATTGCATTAATAAGGCTACTTTTGCCTACACCTGTCCGCCCCATTATAACTAATCTAGGCGCTCTTCTCTCTTTGATACCTTCCATAATGCTAGTAATCTCTTCTGATTTTAAAGCCTTAATCACTAAATCTTTCGATATTTTTGGGATAGCAAAATCTAACCCATTAATAAATTCTTCCACAGCGTCCATCGTATCTGTAATTTGTTGTAATCTTTTTTCTAAGATCTCTCTACTATTCATAATTCCACCTCCAATTAAAATACCTAATTCATATTGCAATACTTAGAATCAAAACAATACATTATTCAATATAGACTTCTGATTTAAATTGTTGAATCTAATTTTACGTAATGATATAGGGAAAATTATCCACTTATATAATATCATTATAGATTCATTAAATATATCAAAATTTACTTGAATTACTTTTATTCATAATTTAAAGTCAACAAAACCGATAAAGGAGCGAGAGAACCATCTAATGTTGACTCTCCCACTCCTAAATGTAATTCTTCTATTACCTCTGTTTTGAGCCTTGGTAGTTTGTAATCTTCTTATTTGAGCATAAAGATCCTATCTGAAATTCACTTTTAAAAATTGCTCTAGCTTTAAATATCTCATTTATATGGATGGTACACTCCGGTTTATCCCCCAAAACTTAAATTTAATACAAATTCAATCCACTAACACATTATCCATAATATGGATAGATCATTAAAAGATAACACCTATAAAATAAAACCTCAGTTAAAGGACATTCGTTGATAAAAGAAATTAATTGTTGCACAGTATTCCTCTATTACGTCACATTACTTATTTTAAAGTAGTTCAAAATTCTTCTGTTGATCACGTTGGACCATATTGTAAAGCAGGTTGCTCACAAGCGATGCATGGTTTGCGATAGGAGATTTGCTTAATCCCGGTTTTCCTTCTTGAAATTAAGTTTATGCAAACAAGCGCAGTCGGCTCGTCCTAGAGTGACATCGGTGAGTCGCTGCTTCACTTTTGGTAAGTGAATAGGCTGCCGCTAATTACAATAAACTAATTGCCGGGCACTATCACAATAAAAAGCAAACAGTCTCGGTTTAGTTTTAGTTTCCACCAAAGTTATTCAAAGGGTTACCATCTGGATTAGTTCTCCAGTAACCATTTTCTCCACCTCTCCAATATCCTCTAACCTCAACACCATTTCTAACATAGGGTTCTACTTGATGAGGTGTTACATGGTGTACTCCTGGTGGAGGACTAGGAGAAAGAACTGGGAGCTTCATATTCACGTATCCAAACAATAAAGAAAAACTTATCATAAAATAAATCATTGCATAAGGTAATAGCATCACACTTGCAATTAAGAAAGACATTATAGAACTTATAAATCTTAGATAATAGGAAATAGGAATATATAAATTTCGCCCAAAAACATTCGATTGCGCTCTAGCTTTTAATTCATTTTTTAAGGAAAAGCGGACTGATACAAAGAAATGTCGATTTGCTAATCTCATATAATCTAGTTCTATCATTTCTTCAATTTCTCCAATATTATAAGGACCAAGATGCCATAAAACATTTCCAAATATAGCGATTAGAAGCCCAAAAACTATTTGTACCCACCATTCCAACATTCTAAATGAAGTATAGAGATCATGAAACCATAATCCGATATCATTTATAAACTCCAAAATTATCACTGCCTCTACTTTTTTCAGTCATCTTGCACAGGGTTCCCTAGATAGAATAGTAACTCTAGGAGGTCTAGTACTTTAGCGACACCCTCCTTTGAGTTCCTTAATGATCCATATCTTTATTGGAACATCTTTAATGTCTACGAGTTTTGTAGACTAATACTGAGGTGGTTTACTTAGGGTAATCGGCTAAACCCCATCGTGACATTTCTCCCATATTGTTTTTTATTAGACTAATTATATTTTAATATATTAATAAAATAAATAGAGCTTAGACTTTCTAGCAAAATAAATTCTAGTATGTTCCTGTTCTCGTCAAATCCTATTATTCAGGTTCCTTTTTATATCAGAGTGTATACTAAATAGGATCTAAAACTTACCTTAAGATGGGTCCTAACTTTATAAATATACTACATCAGCCCGCGACTCATAACTCCATCATACAAAAGGCCGCACGCTGTATTTGTCTTTCCAACATAAAATAGCATATATCCAACTTCACTTCCTTCAAATTTGAAAACAGGATATTAGACTCTCCTTCATGTTTTTTTTCAGCTATCTCTTTAACATGATTAGGAAATATCCAGCTGCATTCATAATTTTTAGATGAGTGTGTTGGAAAGGCATAAAGGGTTAGATTCTGGATGAATACCTACAAGCTGCTTAAAATGGATCCGAGCTAAGGATCTTACCGCTTTCTTCCTACCATCGTATGAAGAGCCGTATTAAATACAAGAATGCTCAATCACTTGAAGTGTTTAGCGAATTAAAAAATCAACGCCCTACATAACATTAGGAAGCTGAAACAAAGTCTAGGCTGAGGGATAGGCGATTCCCACATTTTCAATTACTTACGTTCTACTATTAACATTCCTTAAAAAGTGGTTAAACAAGGGAGCTGTGTATAAATAGAAAAGAAATCCCCCGAATGTTAATTCGAAGGAATTTTTCGTATATAGATAAAGCAATTTACAAACTACTCAAAAAATTGATTGGCATATGCTAATAAGTTTTCCTTTATGTTGCTAAAATCTTGTTGTAAATCAAGAGATACAACAAAAATTTGATTACCTTTAATGTGATAAATATGGTTAGGTTGATTTAATGCGGTTGTTTTCGCATAAAGTAACATACCTGCAACCGTTTCATCCGGCTCTTTTTTCCAATTATTTATATATGTAAATATTTGATAAAGGTTACCTGATTTTTGTTTTGCAGCTCCACCTTCAAACCTTGCTACCATATTCTCAGAATAAAATTTCCCATCCACAATCAACGTTTTTTTATCTTTTTGAAGTACAAGGTCTGTTTGCATAATTGGTAATGCATCTGTAAATGCATCATCAACACTCCACTGAATTTGAGGATGGGATACATTGTATTTCGTTTCACGTTTAAAAAATGCAAAGATGAATATTTCATATAAAGATGATAATCTTTGTTCGTCTTGAACCTCTTTCATCATTTGAGATGTAGTGCTTTCATCAAATAATAACTGCTCATAGAGATATCTACACACGTCTACAATAAATTGATAGCGAATGTTTTGGCGGTTATATCTAACATTTTTCCATAGCTTCAAATCTAGCTCTACATCTGATACCTCTGTAAAATAAGGCAGCAAACCGTAAAACAATCTACGCATTTTTTGACTTAGTTTATTTGAGCGCGATAGGTAAACGAGTGTCGCTTTAATAATTTGATTCAACAATATATTTTCAGAGAACTCATCATAAACTACTGCAACTTTCTTATTTACCAATGCATTTTTCTTTATCGTAGAGTTAATATCAATTTTCCCCTTAATCACATTCGAAGTCTCTTCAACACTTATATAGTCCTTGCTTAATCCACCCCGAATTAATACTGGTATGCCAATCGATAAAATTTCTGCGTAAAGATCTTTAACGTTCTCAAACTTTTCTGTTCCGATTTGTTTATACTCGGAAAGATTTAACGTTTGATATGCGTAGGAAAGCATATAGTATATATTACGAATTGGAATATGACTATTTCTCTCCATCGTAACAACCTCTTAGTCGTTCAGCCCAATCTTTTGCCTTCTGTTCATCATCAAACCAATACTCGAATAGCTGTGGAATAATTTCAAATTCGATAACTTCCTCTACACGATTTGCAGTATCTACTTTATAAGCATCACCTACAAGGTAGCTATGCCCAATTTGAAAGCCTGTCCCTAGCTCTTCAACAATTTGATTATTTAAGCTTTTAATTTCATCAATGATACGATTTAAAGCTTCTGGATTATTTAATTTGTTTACATACGACTTAAATGTCTCATTTTGGAACGCTGGTTTAATTTCAAAAAACGAAAATCTTCTTCTAAGTGCGTAGTCTAATAAAGCTAAGCTTCTATCTGCCGTATTCATCATTCCAATGATGTATAAATTCGGTGGCACAGAAAACTTATCATTGGAGTAAAGTAGATTGATTTGCTCGCCTCGCTTATCCGCTTCGATAAGCATCATTAATTCTCCAAATATTTTACTCATATTCCCACGGTTAATTTCATCAATAATAAAGAAGTAGTCTCGTTCCGGATCTCGTGCTGCTTTTCTAGCAAACTTCACAAACGGACCTTGCTTCAGCTCAAACCCATCTCCTTCAGCTTTTGGACGGAACCCTTCAATGAAGTCCTCATAACTATAGCTTTGATGAAACTGAACCATATGGATACGCGTTTCATCTTTTTCTTCCATCATTGCATACGCTAAACGTTTGGCAATAAACGTTTTACCTACTCCCGGTGCACCTTTCAAAATAAGATTCTTCTTATTTCTAAGTAGAGAAATTAGACGTACAAGTTCCTTCTTCTCGATAAAAACATCCGAAAGAAATTCAACCATTGTAAAGGATTCATTTTCTTGTACAGTAGGCTTAGATTCAATAAAACGAATGTAGTAATCAATTGAGCTTCCAGATACGCCTTTATATTTTTTGTAGGATTCATCTGATACAACGGCATCTTTCAAACGTTTTAGTTGCTCAATATCTGTTTCACCAAAAATTGAAGCATCAAAATGGTGCTCTATATCCTTTAACGCACTTACTTTTTGCATAACTGTTTTATCATTCAAGCTAAATCCTGTATCAGTAACTTGATTGGATAACCAATTTCGAAATTCATTTACTACAGCAATTTTCGGATCAAAATCTTCATTCATTACTTGATCAATTTCTTGAATAAAATTTGGATAAGGATTTAGACAAGTTAACGTTTTTTGAGCAAAAGTCTGATGTAGTTCCCACTTTCCAACTTGAAGCCATTCTACTTTTCTTCTATGTTTATACTCTGATGCTTCATCATCGAAGTAGTAATCTCCCGTAACAACTCCGCGTGCGAGGATTTTCTTAATTCCTTCTTTCACAAATACAACGTCGCCTGTTTGAATTTCACGATAGAAATCCCACACAGCCTTTGTATCATTGACAGGGCGCACCCCATCCGCTCTTTGCTCAGCTATTTTTCTTTCAACAGCTTCCTTTGAATGAAAGTTTTTTAAATCCCCTAAATAGTCCCAACCAAGTGCAATCATATTTTCTGCGTGGAACTGATCCCATAATCTCGAATATTCACCTGGTGAAATTACCCAATAATTAATGCTGTTATCAATTTGATCTTCTTGATTCGCAATTTTCTTCTCTTTTTTAGGATACGTTAAAGTAGGATTTTCATCATAATATAAAAATATTAAATATGAGCGCATCAAAACGCCCCAGTCAGGTATTCCACCTAAATTATCAGGTTTACTTCTTACGCCGCGATTATATTCATCTTCTGCATATTTTTTTCTAAATTGAATTCTTGTCGTACCAAAATTTTCAGGATATCGAGGAGTACTTTTACCAGATACTAATCGCTCAATTTCCTCATCACTTTGTTCCGTCATTTGTTGATAGATATTTTTATATTCCGAATATGATTGATAATCAAAGAAATTTCCCTTATAGCCACTCCCTAATCGAAACTTATCTAACAGGTGTCCAAGTTTTTCAAGATATGGCGTATACCACATACCTGTTTTTTCACCTAAATTTTCCGTAACCCAAGCTTTATATTTTTCTTTTTGATTATTCACAACATCATTCATAGCGTACCTCCAAAAAAGTATTTATTGCCTTAAATTAAAACACTGATAAAATTACTCCAATCTATGAGTAGTTAGTTGTTCTCCCCTCATTTATAAAGATAATAATGGCAGCTATCCAATTCAAGTAACTCGATGACTTTATTTGTCTTTATTAAATTCAGGGCAAACCTCTTTGTTAAATGCATACTTATCAGGTTTAACTTCATACTCTAAACACTCAACTGCACTTTTATTATTTTGACAATCACTGCATTGAGATGGTGTAACCTTTGGCTTGTAATCATCAAACCTTTTTTCGCTGCTCACTATAATCAACCTCCTGGATAAAAAGTGACCTAGAAAATAGCCGTTTCATAGGTTGCTTCTTAGAATTCCTCCGCTAATGCACGTCGTTCCTTGAAAAAGCATCACAATATCAACGTTTGAAAAAGAAAAATTAAACCTCTAATAGATAGACCTCTTCTTGACTGATCTTTACCTAAAAAAGTACTCCTTGTATTCCATTAATCTATCTTTGACATAATCCCAAATTATTACCTTCCCATTATTAACTTCAAATACTTTGCCATGCGAATTGTGATTATCCATTTTCATCTGATTAAAATTCCCACGAAAATCCCTAACGTAAGTTGAACGGTAATTGACTTCATCACTACATCTTCGCTCTAGTACCTCTAAAGGAACAAAACCTAGTTCACTCTCAACTTGAAAATAAGCACGTACAATTTTATGATTATATTGTTCAGGTTTTACAGCCCACTTTGGTATTCTATTTCTCGCTTTTCCTTTATCGGCATTCATAAGCTCATTAACCTTGCTATTTTTAGCTACTTCTTGACTTTTATATTTCTGTGAAGCAGCTGAAAAACTACTAGTTATGTAATCTATCATAAATCTTTCAATGACCTCATTACATTCTTCTTTATTAACCATTAAAGCTAATTTGAAATTTTCAACTATATCTTCCTTAATATTAATCTCAAATATTTTACTCATACTCGTTTCCCTCACTTAATAAATGAATGAATTCATTTTTAATTATGTAATTATGCTACGACGACACCTGTCTCGTATACCTACACTTCGGATAGTTACTACAGCCTTGAAACTGACCAAACTTCCCTTTTCTCATGACTAAGTTGCTACCGCATTTAGGACATTCTGAAGATGTAGCCATTCTTTTTTGAGCTGCTTTTTTCACTTTAATTGAGGTAACGTGCTCTTTTTTCACTTGCTGCTTTTGTTTTTTATCAACAATCTTTAGTTTTTCAATGGCTGTGTTGATTGATTGTAATTCTTGTTTTGAATATACAGCAGTTGAATACTCTTGTATCACGTGTAGCAATTGACTAAACTGAATAACGCGGGCTTTTCTAAATGGTTCGGTGAATTTCAATGTAGAATTGTTTGAGAAGGCTATAATTGAATAAAATTTGTCATCATCAGTGTGTAAATTGGTTTTTAGAGCTTTAATATGACCTGCGTTCTGCCAAATCGGGTTATATAGTTTTTCCTTACGCTTGTAAATGACTTGAGTCCAGTTTCTTTGATCTTCCTTCCCAAAGATCCAGCCTTCATAATGCTTTGTCTCAATGACAAATATTCCATAAGGTGAGGTAACAATATGGTCGAGCTGTGTTGTGCCGCCTTCCTCATTGGGAACATATAGGTCATGGAAGATCGTGTACTTTTCGGGATCTAGTTTTGACAGGATCTTGTTTACAAAAGCTTCTCCAATTCTTCCTTTGATAGAGGCATAATTGAACTTTAAATAGAAAATAAAAACCAAGAATAATAGCGTTAAAAACATACTCATGAACGAAACCTCGCTTAAATTGATCTATTTGTAAATATTCTAGTAATCTTTTATTCTTTTTACATATTTTACTACAATTCGACGTGTTATTCCATTTTATTCCGGGTATTTCTTTTTCGAAAAGACAACAAAAAGAAGGAGCAATCTTAAAAGTCTGCTCCTCTTATTATGTACTATATATCCTTACAGAACGAACTCCTGTTATTATGTCGACAAATGGCGTTTGTTACCTCGTGATTTACATCTAAATTATAAAAATTCATCCTTTTGAATTCTTAGTGGAATTAGCAAATTATATAAATCCGCCTTAAACTTTAAATAATCTATCTTGTCGCCTTTTTTCAAATCCTTTACCATCTTATTGGTATTCTCCCAATCTTTTTTTAAACCAGATGGTATATTGCCTTCCTTCTCCCATGTGTACTGACTCATAAATTTCATTAAAATATAGTTGTAACCGAATTACTTGAAGTACCATTTTAAAGCATTAGAATACAAGATTTTAGAGGAAGCTTTTTCTCCAAATAGACACTGAATTAGTTCGATATCCGCATACTCAAAAGGTCTTTTCGCCCTTGTAGATGGCAAATCTGTTCCGAACATAAGAGCGTCTGGGTTAATGTCATAAATGGACTTTAAAGCATTCTCGATATTTAATTGTACACGACCAAAACCAGTTGCTTTAACACGAATATCTTTATCCACTAACTTTAATAAATGTGGTAATCCTTCTTCAGATAAGCCTAAATGGTCAATTGAAATAGCAGGTAACTTTTCGATAGTCGATGCAATCTCTGGTAACTCTTTTGCATCAATATAAAGTTCACTATGCCACCCTACTAAATCGAAAACTCTTCTTGCAAAGTAATCGAGTTTTGATAAATCTTCTGAACCGCCTCGTTTGATATTAAATCGTAATGCCCTTACCCCGCTGTTATGTAAATTTATAATTTCATCATCGGTCACAGTAAACGGCAATTGTGTTACGCCACAAAATGCTGGACCCATTCGTTTAAGTGCTTTCATTAAGTAGCCTTGGTCAAATCCTTGGAAAGAACCAGATACAATCGGTCCACCTACTACATTCAAATCTGCAATTTCATTTTGATAATCTGTTACAACATAGTTCGGGGGTGTATATCCTTGGTTTTCAATAATCGGAAAATCATAATCAATAATATGAAAATGTGAATCAAAAATTCTCATCTTTAATTGCCCTCTCTTTTCTTGAACAAATCAAATTCCTTGTTCCACAATCCTGCTTTTCAGTTTAGTTTAACACAATTTTCCAGTAGAAAGGACATAAGATAACGGGCTGCATAACAGCCCGTTATTTTACTATTGCCTCCGTTTGTTTAGCAATTAATGATTTAGTGGAGAGCAAATATTAAGAACAAATATAGTAGCGGAAAAGTTGAAACCAGAAAAGGAACAACAGCAACCCACTTCTACCATTTTTTTTATATTTAAAACCTATTGTAAATAACACAACATTCAAAATTAAGCCTATAACCATAAAAATTTGCATTTCTAAAAACGTTATAAATATACCTCATTGTTAGTTCGAGATTTTCACCTCGTACTTATATTCTATTTCATTTAAATTTGATAATATATCATCTAAGTTAAAAAGCTGTTCCGTGTAGTGTACACCCGATGAATATTTATTTTCGACTAACTTATTTGCTATTATCGAAGCAACATTCCCTGTTATCTCGGTATTATTTGAACCAAATATTACTGATTCAATTGTCACTTCTTTACCCTCAATTTCTCCACACACTTCAGCTTTAATTAAATAATCATTTGAGCCAATTTTTAACTTTTCAAAAATATCTAACGCTCCAACAAATATCTTAACAAAGAACTTTTTAAAGAACTTATAGTTTAATAGGTTAAAAACACCTAACTTTTTTAGTATTGCTAATTCATTTGTTGTAAAAGCGGAGTCATAGAAAAATCGAGAAGATACATTTTCTAATTCAAGTGTACTACAGACAATATGTTGATCAGCGAGGTCAAATCTATAAGCTTTCCTTTTTCCATACTTCTTAGGTAACTCTACATATTTACCTTCCGTAAAACTACCTACTTTCAGCATATGGATTCTCATCAACATTTGGAATACGGGCAATCCCTACAATCTAGCATAGCGCCCTAAAATTCTAACATAGTGATTCTTATTGCTCCTTTTTGCCTCTTTAAGGTCTCCTAATTTTTTTACTAATTCTGTATCTAAACCTGACGTTGAAATCCACTCTAGGTTAGGTTGCTGTCTATAATCCTCTGTCTTGAGCCCTGCTACCCAATTTGCCAACTTCCCCTTCTTTTTATATTCTCCTAAACCATCTATCCACTTCGTAATTATGCGGTCTCTTTCTTCAGTGTCTTCCGCTTGAAGTACCTTTGGAATCATATTCACCAATTCTTGATCCCAATCAATTTCTCCTTTTGCCACTGAAGGATGTTAGTATTTCAAGAAGCCCCATATCTTGCCGAGTAGAGCTAAATTATTTTTCTTTTCTTCAGTAAGTCTCATTTCCTCCCAGATGATAGATTCTACTGGTACTGGTTTCTCTACTTGTACACTCTTTGTTGTGTACTATTTACACAACTAGTTAACAAGCTTAGGATTAACAAAAACACCAATATTCTCTTCATTACTTAACGTTTTCCAAAAATACGATTTGGTGGGACAAGGTACCTGTGATCTGTACCCCTTGTCAAGGACAACTTCTCGTTCTCCAAACACTGCGTATTGCTCATCCTGAAGTTGCTAATGTGAGATTTTTCCAATGCAAAACGGTAGCAACTTTTTTCCAGTAAGGTACATTATTCTTTGCCGATTATAATGATAGACATGGTAATTCTTGTAACTCTGTGAAAGTGGGTTAATATCAAAAGAACGTCCTATATTTACATTGCAATTACTTAGGTGAGTGAACGCACCACTGCATCTGGTAATATTGTTCATAACAAAAATATTATATAATTATGACTACATCTCCCTTTTTGAGGCCCGTTTCAACATAATGGTGCGCCTGAGCAGTCTGTTCCAATGGATAGCATCTATCGATAACCGATTTTATTTTGCCCTCCTCCATAATCTCTTTGAGGAAAATTAAGTCTTCAGCCTTTTCGTTTGCTAATGCACAGACAACTTTCTTGCTGCCTATTATGGAAGTACATAGCATTTGAAAAAGCTGTTTTATCTTAAAGCTAGCTAATAGATAGTGCCCGTTTTCCTTTAGCGAACCTTTACAACGTGAAAACGAACTTTTCCCTAAGATGTCAAAAATAAGATCGTAAGTTTCACCGTTTTTGGTGAAATCCACTTTGTTGTAATCAATGGCCTTATCAGCACCTAATGATTTTACATATTCTATTCTCGGAGTGCTACATACTCCGGTAACTACTGCACCAAAGTATTTGGCAATCTGTATCGCTGCTGATCCTATCCCTCCAGATGCACCATTGATAAGCACTTTTTGTCCACTATCAACATTGACTTTTCGAAGCAAATTCAACGCCATTATTGCCCCATAAGGAACAACTGTGGCTTCCTCATAGGACATATTCGCTGGTTTCTTTGCCAATAATCCTTTTTCTGGCATACAAATATACTCCGCATAAGCACCCATTTTTTGGCCGAGATATCCAAAAACCTGGTCTCTAGGTTTAAATGATTTAACATCTTTTCCGATTGATTCAATTTCCCCAGCAAATTCGCTACCCAGTATGGTTATCTTAGGTTTCCGGAATCCAAAATACACTTTTGCAAAAAACCAGAAGAGTAAGGGCATGTTGAATTTACGTGGTGAGATTTCTCTAAAATTCCGGGCCACAATATCTCCGTATTTTACAGATGTTGCATATACCCTAATCAATACTTCATTGTCATTGGGAATAGGTTGTTTCACTTCTTTTAGTTCAAGAACATCCGGCGATCCGTATTTTTTACATACAATTGCTTTTATTTCAACCATCTCCTTTAAAAATACGAAGTGTAAAAATTACTTACCTCATTATACCTTAAATGTTAAGTGAATTTTCAGTTTTTTTAAACGAGTATTCCACATAAGCGCAAACGGGGGAAGGTTCCGATCTGCCGTTAGCCCAAAGGACGGTGAAAAGAGCGAATGGACCCTTGCCCTTTGTCTGCAAAAAACGAAAACTAGTGTCAAATACGAAAGACGATTGCTACTAGCACAATCGTCTTGTTAGTGAGTTATTCTATAACCAGTATGGTTGTACGCAGCAAATTGACTCTGCTGTTTTTGATCTTTCCAATTCAACATTAGCTCCTGTTAGTGTAGTGAAGAATTCACAATCTATTATGGAGTTGATGATTAGAATGTTCAACCTTGATGACAACATTACCCTTTTTGTGTCCTCCCTCTACATATCTGTGAGCGTCTACAACCTCTTGTAATGTATACTCCCTATCAATAATCGGTTTTATTTCCTCTTCCTTTATCAACTTTTTAAGGAACAACAAGTCTTCTAATCTTTCCTTTGTTGGAGATTTTACAGAGATATAAGTTCCATTCTTCACTAAGATATCTTTACATCGAGACTTAGATATCTTTCCTACAGCATCAAAAATAATATCATACTCAGTTCCTCTTTCTGTAAATACTTCCTTAGTATAATCTATTACTTCATCAGCTCCTATAGATCTTACTAAATCTATATTATTTGTACTACATACTGCGGTTATTTTAGCTCTATAGAACTTAGCAAGTTGAACTGCATATGACCCTACCGATCCCGATGCACCATATATTAGAATCTTCTGATCTTTTTTTATATTTCCTTTTCGTAATAGATACAGTGCTGTCATGCCCCCAACTGGAATGACAGTCGCATCGGAAAAAGAAATGTTCTCAGGCTTTTTTGTGACAACTCCTGTCTTAGATTTTTCTGGAACACATACATATTGCGCATTACCTCCAAATCTTAATCCAGTCGTAGTTCCAAACACTTGATCTCCCTTTTTAAAATCCTTAACATTTTCACCAACACTTTCAACCTCTCCAGCAAACTCAACTCCAGGTACCTGCATAGCCTTAAAGCCAAACATTAATCCAATAACGGAAAGAATAAAGCGCGGAATTATACGTAATTTGACATCTCCTCTTGTAACAGAAGAGGCATACACTTTGACACAAATTTCATTTGGTTTTGGAGTAGGTTTACTAATTTCTTCCAGTTTCAGTACATCCGGTGAACCTGATTTTTTGCATACAATCGCTTTCATGTATTTCCTCCCTCTATTTACGAATCATCATTATAAATAACAAGCATTTTTCCTTTCCATTTCTCTCACAATTCTTCATTGATAATTAACTCAGACATAAAATGAGCCACATTAATTCTACTCGTTTTTCCTGAATAAAAAATGGCACTTTTAATAGGTGAAGGAAATTCAGAATTCTTACTCAAGTGGTATATTAAGTTTAGTATTTATAATTGGAGTAGACATTTCCTTTTCCTCTTTTCATATTATGATATATCCCCACTGGATATTAGTTAATATGAACTACTATTTTTTATTCCCATTAACAATCCTGCATTACTCCGTACTTTTTCGCTAACTTCCGCTGTACAATGATATTTATTCACCTAAAACCTCACTCAAACAATGGTCTGAGGAACATATATCAAACTTTATTTTTTGAGCAGTATAGGTCAACTAAGAAAGACGATTGCTATGAATTCAATCGTCTCTCTTAGTTGGTTATTATATTACCAGTGTGGTTGCAATAAAAAATTGGTTATATGATTATCAACAAATGATATAATTCATTTAAATCTATATCCTAGGAGTGTTTCTATATGAAAAATACCAATACTAGACTAATACAAATCCAATGGGAAGGTCCTTTCAACTTAATCGACCTACCTTCTTTAACTAATGGAGAATTTGATTATGGTATATATCAAATTTACGGTAAACACCCTGTTTATGGAAAAGATGTTTTATTGTATATAGGAAAAGCTGATTATCAAACTCTTGGAAAAAGAATTTCTCAAGAAAATTGGCTAAACACTAACGATGCCAACAATAACAAAATTTACGTTGGTAGATTACATGGTACTATTACACCACCAGAAGAAGTATGGTCTAAAGAAATTGACCTTGCCGAAAGATTTTTAATTTATGTTCATAAACCTGCATATAATGCGAGAAGCATTTCGTCACTACCTGACTCTGAAATTCAAGATATTCATATATTGAATTGGGGTAGCCATAGAGATCTTCTTCCAGAGATATCTGGGTTAAGATACTCTACCAAACTAGATGATGTAGGTTATGAATTATATAAATGGGGCTGATAATCAGCCTCTATTTGTTACAAGTTTAGAATCTACTGTGCAGTATTTAGTAAACAAAAAATCGGAAGTCCATTTAAACCTCCGCTTATTCCTTTAACGGTAAATATGTTTACTTTTATTGCCCTCCCATCCCCTATAAGAGGAAGTTATATCTCTTTTGTTGTTAGCGCGGCATTAGAAAATCATTACACTTTTAGCGATAAGATATCGTCTTTCTTACTACGAAAGTGATAGCATTTGTTTTTAACAATACAGTTCTTTCATCACGAACAATTTTATATTCCAATGGCTTTACTAACTGATTAACTACTTCCCATCCATTGTAAATATGCCTTAATTTATTCAACATGTCTTCAGTTTTAATATTAACCTCCATCATCACATCTAATTTCTCGTTTGTATCTAAATCAATTTCTTCTACTTCTGAATTAACAATTAAACAGTTTATTCCTTCATTTTTTGTTCCTACTGCCATTTTTCTAATTACATTTTCAAAAACATCTTCTGATTCAACATGCTCTAATGTTGATACGGCAACGATTAAATCATATACATTTTTAGCAATATCGTAATGCCCTATATCTACTTTTATCGTTTCAATTACTTCTTCTACTTCATACTCTTTGCTATAAAGTTTTAAATTATCTAATGCAGAATCCAATAAATCGACACAGACAACTTTTCCATTTTTATTTTTAATTTCTTGTGCAATTGGGATACTGTTTCTTCCCACTCCTGAACCTAAATCAAGAACTTTAGGATTAGTTTTTCCTTTGAGCAATGGTAGTAAATCAATTATTGTTTTAACTGGTTTATTTAGCCATGAACCCTCCTCGAATAATTTGTAATTTTCATAACAAAAATCATGGTATTTCTTTTCTTCTTTACGAATTAAATCAACTCTACTCATTTAAAACTCATCCCCAATGATTTCACTCTAGTCACTTTCATTAACTGTTCAATTTTTTCTTTGTTATGTAGCTGCCAGGAACTCGTCGATTGCTTCCAATTCAACTGAACGGATTGGCAATGCTTAGTATGTCGCAGCCAAGATAGCATAAGGGATTCTCCCATTTCAATTTTCATTTGCGTCTGGTCCTTTCTGGTCCTATTATTCTATAGAAAACAGCCTATCCTCGGAGTTGTTACAACTCCCTTTTTCAACTATAAATGGAATTATATATGAATTATTCGACAAGAAGTGAGGAGTTTCTTTGTTTTTGGTTGAAAGTGAAAGGAAAATAACAAAAAGTAGCCTATCAATTCCTCAACATGAGGAAACGATAGACTACTTGGTGGGACAGATGGTCAGGTTCACTGTCCCTCTGTGTTCACTATAGTCTTAAACGGTGGGACAAGGTACCCCCTTGTCCCATCCCTATCTACATGCATAGCTAACTTCCACCCCACTAAAATCCGATTATTTTTTCTAATAAACCCATCTGCTTAACTACTTCAACATCATCAATAAAATTTTGCAAACTAATTTTAAATTTATTATTCTCTAAATCTTTAGAGTAACCAAGACATAAGTTTAATATACTGTTCAATTTCTCTCCTGTACCAGCAATAAAATATTGTGTAAGTGTATGGTTCTTTTCACTTGCAAGTACAACAACCGCCGCCATCTCTAGTACATATTCTAAATCTTCGTCTGAAATAGTTCTATTCTTTTTATTTAGGCTATTAAATTCATAGCTATTTATAGAATGAATTCGTCCCTCAAGGAATTCGAGTATCGCTTTCTTATAGATAACGTAAACTCCTTTAACTAGCTCGATTTCTGGAGCATATGGATCGTCCAATATATATTTAATACGTTTATCTTCTTTAGATATCTCTATTCCTTCTAAATAATATTTTAATAAATAATCTACATCTTTAATTTGTTTTGGTGGAAATGATTTCTCTAAATAAGAATTATAACCCATAATATACATCCTTTATTAATTAAAATAATAAGTTACCAGAGTTTACCCCCACCATAGAATGAATGTGTACCATAATCATGCGGGTGATGATGTGCAAATGTACGCTTTCCATTTCTAGGACTAGGTGGAGAATGTGGATCATTATGTCTATATCGCCCAGTTGGCGAAGCCCATTTTGCAAGAATAAGTGCGTTTGATGATCCAATACTCAAGGTATCTAATCCATTTTTTAACCTAGAAATGGCCTTTGTTTTAGATCTACCTGGTCCAACCCATAGTCCAATTTCAGCTTAAACTAATTTATATGTAAACATTCTAGCAATCTCGTGTTCTATTTACATATTTTACTACAATTCAACTAAGTTTTCTAATTTATTATAGAGGGACAGGTCCACTGTCCCTCTGTTGGGACTTATCTGTTCGCTATAGTCTTAAACGGTAGGACAAGGTACCTGTCCCCTTGTCCCATAAAAATTGATTTATACATTTTCCTTGTAAACTGTATTAATTAGCGATAAAAAATAACAATTTCATTTCCATCAACATCGTAAACATCCAATCCATCACATTTAATGAGGTCCAGATTCTTTTCGTAATTATTATCGATATCAACATAATGAAGTTGTATTATACCTCCAGTATTTAACCCCTCAATAATCTCCATTGCTCGCTTATTGGAATCTGTAAACTCAGCTTTAACTATATCACCAACTTTGAACTTATCGGTTTTTTTTTCAACGATTTCAACAGAGAGAGACTTCTCGCTAAGTATTTCCACTACTTTCGTCTTAATTGATTCTGGTGAAAAATCAGCATCGATATTACCATCTTTCTGTTTTTGGCATCCAGCAAAAATCACCAAGGATAGAATTATGAATATGATAATTATTTTTTTCATATTATCCTCTTCTCTTAAAAATAATTAAAAGTTTTTTCTAATAGCATATCTTTGAGGTCAGATGGTAGTTTGATAAAGTTTCCATTTCCTATATTCGCTATATTACCACCTTCATAATAGTCAAATTGAAACAAGATAAGGCCGTCTGAACGTCTAATTATTAACTTCATGTCCCTTTCGATGACACTATTATGGAATTCTTCTTGCGGTATTTTACCTTGTTCTAAACTTTCTTTCATGGCACTAAAAATAAATTTTAATTCCTTTTTGTTACTACTTTCACTACCAATTGTCCAACCATTTTTATTGTCCCAGTATAGATATTCTATCTTTGCTGGATAAGTATAATTAGACCAATCTTTGTAAGTTACTTCATCCGAACTAAAAGATAGAGGATTGAACATAAATTTTTGATTTAATATGACCACTAAAACAACTACCGCTACTATTGAACTAAGAATAATCCAAACCTTTTTCAAAAAAAACTCTCCTCGTTGTTGCTTATTTAACGCTACTGTTCGTTAGCGTACCACGCAAAAAGAACGGTCTTCAAAACAGACTTCCCGTCCTTATGCTAAAGCCTCCTTTAGTTTAATGACTTTCCTTTTTGAAAGACACGATAACAAAGATAATTCCAATAAGGAAAAATAACGCTATAAAAGGGTTATCTAATATTGGTATTGTTTTTGGATTAGTTGCATACTGTCCAGTGTTTATTTGTGCTGACCAATAGACGTATCTACTTAATCTTTCAATCGTAAAAATTAGTCCACTAGTTAAAATGAACACAGATCCTAAAATTAGCCTTTTATTTTTATCCAATACATTACCTCCTTGGTTTAATAAAGGAATTTGATTTTTTTTAAATACCTAATTTCTCCTAAACTAACCTACTCAATACTTCGGCAAAGAGAAGGCGATAACCTTTTTTAAGCTATCGCACTCGTTCGTGAAAAGTAAGATTTTAATAAATTAGTCCTTTTCATGTTCAATGGTTTCGAGTTTATAATGGTTATCAAATAATCTTTTATAGTATCTAATTGCATACTTTTCATTTTCTTCGACGAGATCCCAAGTTGTTGCTGGTACTTCAATTTTAATTTTGTGATTAGGGTCATATTCACTTCTTAAAATAATATAATGCTTGCTGTTAACTAAAATTTTCTCCTCTGTCTTCATACTCAATGCTATTCCAGCACTTCCAGTACGTTCATATACATAGCTAATCCCGTACACAATTGGCATTAAAATAATCAGAAATACAGCAAAATTAATAATGCTAATTTGTTTATTAATTTTTCTCACCTCTTTTGTTATTCACTATTGATTATTTGAATATTAGAAAGTTACTCATTATTGAAGTATTCTGCTTTAATAATGAAACAAAAGCTTTAATGCTGCTGTTCCAGTAAAGACTCAGTTAGCTAGCTCAGTAAGCATTATTTAATTATCAACCATATCACTTAGACTCCTATATACTCCAAAAGGTATTTCATGAAACCCTTCTTTAATATAACCCTTTAATTCTATATTGGGATACCAAGTATCGAGTAAATCAGTATTTCTGAATACTTCTTTTATAGGACAAAATATTGAAAACTTAATACTTTCACCTGATTTAAGTTTTATTGGATTTGTTATATTGCTATCTACTTCTCCCTCAATCACAAAGGGATTATTCATTGAACCATTAGGAGTAATTATTGGATAATTCATATAAAAAATAAGATGTGATAATTCATAACCAGTATTGTTTGTAACTTCAAAAGTATAAGACTCAAACTCAGAATTGCTTTCGGCATGAACAACTTTAAAAATAACTTTGTCACCACGAAATGGTTTCATATCTGTTGAACAGCCAAATAAAACTCCAATTATAATAAAACTTAATAAAATTGAATACTTCATTAACCTAACACGCCCTCATATTTACTAACTTAATAATGACAATATCCGACCTGTTTGTTCAATAAAAAAACAAATCCCTTGTTAATTTATATCTCTCCCCAAATAATTCTGCAATTCGAATAGGTCCTACTGCACAATTTAGATTTTTTTGTTGCATTAACCTGCTCGTTAACGGAACAAGGGAGTGCTACTCATTATTCAAGATAAGCTTCCGTTAGTGGAGTAACAAACGCACATTAACCCCACCACATAGCCAAAACAAATAAAGACCAACAAGAAATAAAGAAGCTAATTCCTCCAAATACAGAAAAATATAAGGCAATTTTACTCTTATCAAATCTTCGTTTCTTATATTGAAGATATATCAAAACAAAAGAACTAAAATACAAGACTATACTTGTTATCGTTAAGACAGTTAAATAATATATTGGATGTTTTTCAGCTAAATTTTCATTCAAAAAGTAAGCCACCCCTTGACCAAATATTGCAAATATAGTCGCTAAAATTAAACTCCCAAATATGATAGCGTTAGTTTTACTCACCAATATCACCCCGCATTGATAATTTGATAATAAATTAAAAAATTATAGTTACAACATTTTCTTTCACTAATCTGCTTCGTTAGCACCACAACAGCAACAACGGCTTGTTCCATTAAAGCTCACCGTTACTTAAATAGGCGAATCATTTTTCGCTTAAATACTTTCGATAATTTTGATTATTACCGTTAACTACAATTCCAATAAAATCATTGCAATTATCATCAGCGAATAAGAATTTCACCTCAACAATTCCTTCGAATGAAACTGATTTATGAATAGGTTTGTTTTCTAATTGAAACAAGAAAACAACTTCTCCATCTTCCTTTTGTTTAGTTAAGAATTGCTTGTGTTCGTCTTTTAAAGTCCCTATCTTCTCAGCAAATTGACCACCTAATTCTATGCCAACAATGGGAACGTCCCTCCCTAAGTCTAAGCTTAAGTAAGTGTTTTCTGGTAACTCCTCTGTATCTGTAATTTCAAATTTACATGGTTCAGTAAGATTAATATAAGCCATTCCCGCAACAGAATCATATGTTATTTTTTTTTTGAAATCATCCCACACTTAAATGCCCCTTCCTTACAATTCATTCTTCACCAATTGTTAATAATGAATTGCTAAAAAACTATTCTCTTCAATACTGGAACAAGAGTAGCGACAGCTTCTTTCACTATCGCATTCGATAGTTGAACAAAATTTGTTATTCCTTATAAAATCAAAAATCTAGTTCGAATCGAATATTTGCACAAATTTTTTAGCAGTCTCTAATTCTTCAAAATTTCCTTTTGTATATTCATATATTACTGAACGCCAAAATATCTGTGCTTTAGTGTTTTCACGTTCTTGTGCAACTTCCCATTTTCCAGCATGTCTACTAAACACTTTAAAAGCAACTAATTTACCGATTCCTTTTCTTCTCCACTTTCTCAAAATAAAAAATTCAGCAATGGTGTATGTAATGTCTTTTCTATTTAAACAAGAAACATTGTTAATTAACACAAAACCTGCTAAATTGCCATTTACTTTTAACAAATAAGGGATTCTCCCTTCCTCTTCAATACTCTTTGATGTCCAATAATGGTCAAGATAGAGATATTCAAACACACCAAAACAGTTTGGTTCACTTCCATTAAACTCACTTACATCATACTCATAAAGATTTATTAAATTCCGAAGAACTCCTTTATCCTCATACTCAGCTTTATCAATTTGTAAATTGAACTGCTCCTCTTTCATTGACTTCCCCTTTCCGAATTCATTATATATAACCTAATATTTCTCCGTTAGCGCCACTACGAAATCGAGAACTTTTGTAACTATAGCGAAATTCTGAGCTGCTCATAATTCAAGGAGTTGGTTGGTCCTAGAGTCTAGATATTTAATCGCATGAACCGAATTATCCTGAATGATTCCTGATTCTACAAAACCCAATGAAGCGTATAATTCTTTAGCTATGACATTACTTTTATGATAAAAGAGGTCTACAGATTCTGCATCGCCATTTGGCATAGTTTCAATATCCGCCAACATTTTTTCAAAGGCAAGCTTGCCATATCCTTTCCCCTGATAACGCTTATCAATCATAAAATGCCAAATGAAATAGGTCTTCTTCCCGTAATAAACTTCATTTTGAAATGATTCATGATCCGTCGTATCATAAATAAACATCAAAAATCCAACCATCGTATCATTCGCATAAATAGCTAATGGAGAAGCTGGTATACCATCTGTGTTCAACATATGAGCGTCTGCGAAGCATCTAAGGTTAGTAGTTTCTAATATAAATTCTTTCTGGTTTTCTTCAACATCAAGCGTTATTACTTCATCTATGTTATCCCCGTTTATTTTTCGTAATTCAATCATTTTTTTATCTCCTCTCTAAGTCAAACCACTTTCGACATAACCTGTTTTCCTTGTAAATAAATTCCACATAAAAAGCGTTAATTCCTTCTAGAATTAACGCCATCCGTTAGTGCAAGATGGTTGATTGTTTGTTTCAAGTTAGAGTAGCGACAGCTTTTTATGCTATCGCCCCCGTTAACACAATAAACAAAAGGCACATCCAGTGTTAGGCGAGAGGAGTTACCGCCAACGACAGCTCCTGATTTTCAACTATTGCATCCGTTTAGTTGAATTAAGTTAACTCTTTTAATCTCTTCATTGCAGAATGTACCGTAAGTCTATGGAACGAAATCAATACATTTTTATAAATTACTCCATAGATACCATAAGGCGTAGGTGAAAGTTCCAACAATTCTTCTCTATCTTTTAAATCAATAATTTGTGTTTTAATATCTAATTTGTTTGCTCCCTCTATAACATTGTCAGTTGCTATATCTACAAATGGACACTGCTCTGTTCGTAGGATTGTTAATTCGTTAAATCTTTTCAACCTCTCATCCCAATCCTTTGGAAAATGTGGATTTGGGAAATCCCCAAATTTATATACAAGTAGTTCAAAACCATAAGGAGCTTGTTCAATTTCATAAAAGTTATTTTTTATAAAAACATCTTTACTTGGTGTCCAAGAAGTTTCTGGATTTGTAATTACGATAACTCCATTTTTGTTTTGTTCCTTCGCATCTTGAATACATTTATCAATTAATTTTGAAGCATATCCTTTCCCCGTAACATTTACCCATAAGCAATGAATAACCAAATAATTATCTCCATAGACAACTCTTGAAGAATATTCAATTGGTGTATATTCAATAAAGCCTGCTGGTTTGTTGTCATCCATTATTTTTATGTATTTTAAACCTTCATTAAACCTTCCTCTTATCCAGTTGTTCTTATTTGTATAACCTGTTGATTTTGGCTTACTGCGAAGACAGTAACAACCCGTACCTTCAAGATTTTCTTCGTTTAACTCTACTATTTCAATAGTTTCCAATCTCTATTTCTCCCCCGTTATTTTTATGTGCTTATTCAAGAATTCTGCTTCTTTAGTTTAAGTGAAATAATTTACAAATTCATAGATCTTCATAAATCAATAATACCAAAATAACAAGTTGTTGCTCTTAGTTTTCGTAAGAATGATCAGTCATTTCTATACTACCAGTCAAAAATTTCATTATAAACAAGTAAAATATTTCAGAAGCTCAATCTTTACTATGCAATGCTTTACTCTTCAAGTAAAAAGCGTTCATTGTTAAGGAATCTCTTACAATATTTTTCTACTAGCATAGGAAATGCGGTAGTTAATCCTTCATGCTCTGCTGCATTCCGGGAAAGAAATGCAAAATTGCCGATGATCGCCCAGATAAAAAATGCTTCTAGAAGTTTTGGATGGTTGTCTGGCAACCAGTGATCTTGTCCATAATAGCGGACGAACTTCTTTCGGTTATCTGGTACAAGGTGTAAAAGAGTCTCTGCAATATCAAATAAGTAAAACCCAAAGCCACATGACGAGAAGTCAATAGGGTACGGCTCGCCCTCATGAAAAATATAGTTACTTTCGTGCAAATCAGCATGAATAACTCCCCATATCTCAGGCTGTTTCTCCATATTAGTAAGTAGCGCTACTATTTTTTTCACCGTGTCGTCAATCACTTGAAAGTCCTGTCTAGTCAGGACACCTGCGGTTATTAGCGGCTCTAATTGCTGAAGAGAATCCACTAGATGATCGCTGTTGTAGGATAAACGCTCAAACCCCTGTGGAGCCTTCCAGTTAGCAGCGTGCTTGTGAAGCTTGATCATCAATTGTGCAAGCTTTTTCAGCTCATCCTCAGTTGGCTGCCGGTCTAAGGTTTCTCCTTCAAGCCAATCCTGTAATGTCCAGTATGCTTGCTCTCCCGTTGTTCCGTCACTAACTTTTGTTGTCCATTCTCCCATTGTATTTTTTACTGGCCTCTGGACCTTTATAGTTCTCTCCGTTGCCAGTGCTTCAAGCCACATGAACTCGGATTCTATCATATTTTTTGAAACGGATGCTTTATGACTTTTTAATACATACGTTTTTTCGTCTAGTGTATCAATTCGAAAAGCCACATTATCACTTTCTCCCAGAAACTCGATTTGTTTTACACCACCGAGGTTATAATCGTTCATCACCATTTGCTTAATTTCAACTATATTCATTACTTCTGCTCCACTCTTCATGCTCTTTCCACCTCAACCACTCCGTTTTTTTCTAGCAATAGGCTAGTTATTACTTAATCGTATTTTTAAATCTAAATATTAGTTTATAACCATCAAACGTCTCTCCGAACTCCTCCGTAAAGTTACCGTTCGTATAGTTTCCAATTGTTTTTCGCCAAAAATGTTGCCCTCTTTTATTCGTTTCAGTAGTAGGGTTCGTGAATAACTCCCATTTTCCCCTATAACGCTCAAATAGCTCAACAGCCGTATATTCAGCTATCCCTTTCCCCCGAAATGGTCTAAGAAGAAAGGCTTCATGAACGAAATAATCAATTCCTTTGTTACAGTACGGAGGTGACGAAATCAACATGAAACCTGCTGGCCGACCATCCACTCTGATTAAATAAGGAAAAAGGGTGTCAGGTTTCTGCCACCAAATATTCTGTACGTCATATTGGTCATTCAAGGTGCGATATTGATTGCTTTCTTCAAAAATCCCGTGCTCGTTTGGATAGTGCCCATATATTTCAGCCAAATCATGTAAATATAAGGGATATAAATTTCTTATTATGTATGACTCCTCTTCTTTAACCAGTTCAACGCTAACATCCATGTTCATCACTCCCTTAACCCTTAAAAAGTGTAATTGTGATTTTCTCGCAACCTTCTAAATCCCGCTAATGTTAATAGAAAAAAGGATGCCCTGACCGCTCAATATAGCGTAAGTAGCATCCAGTCTTGCGTTTTATTTAAGCATTTATTCTTTTACTCAGCGCTACTAAATTAACTGTAGCACAATTGTTAGAAATAGCGTTGTTCAAGAATGATTCTACCTTAAACTTGAACACGTACTTAAGCAACGTCTCTTCTCTTGGTTAATGATCCTCCTGATGCTAGATTCAGAGAGATAGTTTTCCTTCGCCAATTGAATGGTCGACACTCCTGACTGATAGCGACAGAAAATAGCCTGGTTTCTTTTGCTTAAATAGCTTTTCGTCCCGTTTTTTTCTCCCCAAGCTTTGTGGGTTTCTTGTTTCTTGGGTATATAAATATATCCGCCATCAATATATTTTTGAATCACCGTAATAAGTTCTTTTGGTAACACATTTTCGATGTTGTAATACTTCATCTCTTTGCTCCTTCCAAAATGTTCATTTCAGATAGAAACAAAGACTACAAAGCCGAGAACAATGAAGGAATATTACTAGTATTTATTAGGCTCCAAACAAAGTATAGCCGACTCGTTGTGTAGTCTTTGTTTGGAGCAGACGGTAAACTTTGAAAAATGCCTTTTGCCGCTCATTTTGTCTCACCTCCAGTAAGTTGGGAATACCCTCCTTTAAATATTTATTCCACACACATTGTATCTTTTCCTTTTTTAATCATTTGTAAAGTAAATCATTTTTAGTGAAGGTAAATGAGTAGCGACTGTTGTTATAATGCTGCGATTGAAGCTAAAAGAGACTATGTAGTGAGAATACAGCTAAAACGAACGTTTAGTTAGATGATTAAACCCTTTTAGTAGGTAGGTTTTTATTTTTGCTGCACTGTTTATAGTCAAATGCGAAGAAACGATCACTTAATAAACGTGATTGTTTCCTAATATTCAGCAGTATCGTTGTACTAGGGAGTAAATGATTTTGTTGTTTTTTCGTAATTCTTAATCAACATAAGCAATCGTTACTTTAATTACCTAATTTCACAATGATATATCCTCACCCGTTACATCAATAAGAAAAACGTTATACCTCTTATTTAAGGAAGGCCTTCGAGATCACAACTACAAGAAAAATGATTGGTGATTGGAATTTAATCTCTGTTATGGAAACATATGATATAGTTAGATTAGCAAAACCTACATTATGACAAAGTTTTTGAAAATCATTGGAGCAGTACTATATTTAGTTGTTCAGGCAGTTAATAAAGGAGAGTAATAATATGTTTAAAAGAAAAATAGTAACTTTTTTAATTTTAGTAGGACTAATATTAACTGCGGTATTAGGGTGGTCTAGTTTTAGGGGAAAGATGTATGAATATGAAAATTCAGAAACAATTAAGCAAATTGAAATGTATAACCTCTCATATGAGATAAAATTACCCAATAAAGTCCCATTTGAAGAAATGTGGTTATATGAAACAAATTTTGATAAAAATGGTGAACAAGTTACGGTAATGTTGATGAATAAAAATAAAGATACACTGGGTATTCGAATAAGTAATAAAGATTTTATTTACGAAGCTGATTCAGGACAAAATAATATCATAATTGGGAAGGAAAAAAATGGGGTTTTAATACCTGATAACTCTGGGAAAAGGATCCTGTATTGGAATGACGAGGGTATAAACTACGAAATTACTTATTATTCGAAACTAACCCCAAAGGAAATAAGTAAAAAACAATTGGTTATGATGGCAGAGTCCTTTAAATAGTCTTCTTACATTTGTGAATGCACTTGCAGGAAAAAACGAGGACTTTCATAAATTTGGAAGTCCGTCTTATAAGCAAAAAATTATTATTATACTTTAACAGTAAGCTCTGAATAGAAATCCATATCTTATTACCCACTTTAAACTTTTCTTCTAGCTTAACATAATTCCCCTGACCTAACTTCAACTAAACTGCTTCAATAGTTGAAAAGCGATAGCTCTGTACCGCTATCGCATTCCGTTAGTAAAACAACTTTTATGTTAGCCTTCCAATTAACCCTCCAAACAAATAACCTGCAAAATATATAATAAAACCTGCCCCTACATATATGGCAATACGAATAAATGTATCTTGTTTTGATATAAAATTGTAAATCTTTCTTATGGTAGTCCCCCCCTATTCTCAATTATTCTGCTGGATAGTTTAAGTGAAACACTTCACAAACTAAAGTGTTTCATAGATAAATCATACCAGAAAATAACAAATAAGGTATGAAAAGAATTATTAAATTACTTGAATCTATGAAGTTAGTTGGTTTATTACTTGCTGCGTAAAAGGATTTTACTATGCAACAGGTATTTAACTTAACCAAGATAATATCTACTAAATGATCCGATCTATCATTCAAAATATTTACTCAACTTGTCATAGATCGAGCAATTTATTCTGAATAAAGCAACAAATTCCCCTTTAAGTGTTTTATATTCTCTTCATATGCATTCTTATCCCAACCAAAAATATTATCCGCTTTATGTTTTCCAGGTGTTTCTTCCCATCGCCATAAAGTATCCCTAATCATGCTAATGTCTGTAATAGCGCTTTGCAGCACTTCATCAGAAGGTTGAATATCTTGTTCTATCCAACTTTTTACCATATTAATATAAAAACCAATTACATCTTCCTGTGTATCTATTCCAAGCATAATAATAAAATTTCTATGTGCTTTTAAAGCACTATATAGATCTGCGTAGGCATATAGCAAGTGTTCCTTATCAGATAAATTTAGCATGTTAGTCAAATGAACATCTGCACTTAATCCATCTTCGTATAAATTATATAGAGCGACTAGACGGATTTCTGATTCAGCATTTTTTTGAGTATATAAATAATAAAGTGGGATATTGCATAGTATTAGTAGAACTATAACAAAATTGATAAATGTTTTTTTGAATACCATAAAAAATTCCTCTCCACTAAGTAGCTCTCCAATATTTCTTATGGATCGTACCTTTCATCTGTTTCCCAATTTATAACGTTCCATTTGGGTATCCCTTGATAATACTGTCTGATAGTTTTGTAGATTGTTCCTTAGACTAAACAAATTCGCGTTGAAACTGAGGAATTTTTAACAATCCCCTATCTATGTCGTGTATTAAATTTGAAAAAGTCATTGATTGTGGTTCTGTATAGACCTAACAGGCGGTGTTGCTGTTACCTCAACACTAGGATCCTAGGATCATGCTACTATATTTTTCTTCTGTAATTCATTCAAGTCTATTAATATATATTATTGCATCTTCAGGCGTAAGATAGTCTCTTCCTTCATCAAGATGGAAAGTAGATCTCTGACGTTCTATTTCTATAAATTTAGTCACTTTATCTTCATAAAGAAAAACCAATAGATAAATATCTTCTCTCCAATCCAAATTACTACGATCTTTAAAATCAACCCCTAATTGATAAGACATGTAACTTTCATTGGTATATGGTTCAAAAAGAAATGCTTTATCCCAACTAAACTTTGTCATTTCTGCTATGTCAATTTGTGTATTTTCTTCCTCTCCGATAATTTCAAATAATGTTTTTTCTAATTTCTTATCTTGCTTTGATCCACACCCAACTAATAACACTAAAACAAAAAAGAAGATTGTTACTTTTTTCAAATTAACCACACCAGTCATTTTTAATTTTCACTTTATGATATAAGATAAAACACGATTTTACAAGTATCCCTTTTTTTAGGTTTTTATGAAAATTATAACATGTGAAACTAGTGGAAGATAATCCTGATCTAACAAGAGACAGAGGGACAGGTTCACTGTCCCTCTGCTATGACTTATCTGTTCACTATTCTCTTAAACGATCGGACAAGGTACCAGTGATTTGTCCCCCTTGTCCCATGAAGTAAAAAAGCCTACCCCCCCCCTTTTTTATAACGAGGAATTTAGACTTTGGTTTTCCTTATTTAGCTAGTTGTGGAAATAAAATTTTTTTCTGAATCGTATCGTTTTACTAACATGAAAATAACCATTTTCATTCTCTGTGGTGTATAGCTGTTTATGCGATACATGGACGACCACTTAGTAAATGATTTTGTTGTTTTTTCGTAATTCTTATTCAACATAAGCTCTCCGTTAGCTGAAATAGGATTGATTAATCTCTTTTGGTAGACCCAATAAAAGATAGTATTAAACCCACTACCACTATAAAGTAACCTAAAACTCCTAAACTTAAATTATTATCTAGTGTGACCACACCACCAACTAGTGTAATGTTAATCCCTAGTAGCATC
>NZ_JBKBWN010000018.1:0-67213 GCF_046314235.1 Anaerobacillus sp. | reverse complement strand
CTAAGATTTAAAAGCAAGCTTTTAAATCTCCGCTCGACTTGCATGTATTAGGCACGCCGCCAGCGTTCGTCCTGAGCCAGGATCAAACTCTCCATAAAAGTGTTTGATATAGCTCAAAAAATTTTGTTACATTGACGAGATATTACTATCTCTTTAATTCGCTTGGCTGTGTGTTCAGTTTTCAAAGAACGAAGCTACTGACCTCAATCACATCATGTGAAAACTTCTTAGAATTTACTTCGTGCAGCTTTGCGACGAGAAAGTGACACAAGGAACGCGCAGGAGCAATTCACTAAATTATTGTCAGTACACTACTTAACTTTTGTTGTTGCCGTTTTACCGACAAGAATTTAATTATATCACGATAACATTATCGTGTCAACAACTGTTTATTAAGTTGTTTCCGTCACTCAAATCAGCGACTTTATAAATATAACATTTATTTTCTGCCGAGTCAATAGCTTAAAGCAATTCACTTTAATGCATAAATGTTAAATTCGCTTAAAGTGTCATTTTAGCGACGGATTTCATTGTAACAACATCCACTAACAAAGTCAATAATTTTCGACAAGAACATCACTTAACTAGATATAACCTCAAAAATACATCATTCTCTTCTGTCACGACTTTAACAATATCAATAATCCCCTTTTGTACAAGGAACTCAATTAACACAACTAAATCGCTGTCATATTCTTTTAGTTGATCATGGTTAAGTAGATCCTCAATACTCCAAGGTTCGGTTTTCTCCTGCATTATTTCTATTAAATGAGTAGCACCCAGTCTTGTTTTTGAGGTAATCGCAAAATTGATCGCTATTAAAAGAAGTTCAATCCTTTTCTCTAAAACCTCTTCTCCCGTTACCATCTCCTCATAAAGCTTATAGATTTCTGGTTCCAAATGCTTCACCTGTTGCCAAACGGTAACTTCAGGATACAAACCGTGTTCAATGACTGAGATCCTTGCTAAATGATGCAACGAATGAAGAATTGAATTAAACGCATCTAAGAAATGCTCCTGCTTAAACAACTGTTTTCCATCTGCGTACCTTCTAATTAGTTTAGAAAATTCTACAGCGATTTTATGCTGTCTATCCTTAACAGGGAATTGCGTTATCTTCTTTCTTAGCTCAGTAACGTAGCCATCTTTCTCAGCAATAATTGCAGCATTCATCAACCAGTCAACAAGGCGACGGTTCAATCCACCAATTAAAATCCGTGGGATTTGTTCTGCATTAAAGAATTGTAACTCGACTGATTTATTCCCTATATGAAAATGCGCTACATGCGACTGGACGTCTTCTTCTTTATTTGTAATTGCTATTAAAACTATATCAAGATCTAGGGTGCTTTCATTTTCAACACGTAACAAACCTAAGGCGTTTTCATCTAACTTTCCTTCTAATAAACCGTTCATTGATTGATCCAATCTATTTCCTCCTTAACTTACCACTCTACACATATATAATTGTTCGACACCTCTTTAACTAAACCTTCTATTAACCTTAAATAAAATTCGCTTAATAATGATGTTATATAGAAAAACAAAAACCTACGCTTTGCAGTTACTGTTTTTTAGTGGTTTATGCTATACTTTTAGAAGTATATTTCTAGTAACTTAATAAATTCTAGTAATCGGAGGTCATTACGTTGGCATTTAAATATAGTAGCAAAATAAACAAACTACGTACAATTGCTCTTTCACTTGTATTTATCGGAATTATCATTATGTATGGCGGGATCTTCTTTCAAAGCTCTCCTTTACTAATGACAATTTTTATGGTCATTGGCTTTCTTTGTATCATCCTTAGTACTGTTATTTACTTTTGGGTTGGGATGATTTCTACGAAAACCGTTCAAGTCGTCTGTCCCAGCTGCCAAAAGCCAACAAAAATGCTTGGAAGAGTAGATGCTTGTATGTATTGTAACGAACCACTCACTCTGGACAAAAACCTTGAAGGAAAAGAGTTTGACTTAAAGTATAACCGTAAACAATTCTAATAAGAAAAACAAAAAGAAGAGGCATTCCCACATAGTGTCAGCACAGCTCGTAGTAATACTATTATAGAAGTGTTCGGTTTGAACACGATCTATAATAGTAGACGAGGTGACTAACACTTGCATTTGGGATAGCCTCTTCTTTAATTTTTTGTACTTAATGTTGCTCTTTTTTTAAACATTCTGGACACGTACCGTAAATCTCCATACGATGACTTCTAACTTTAAAGCCTGTAACATGCTCAGCCAATGTCTCTACTTCATCTAATCCAGGATAACTAAAATCAACGATCTTTTCACATTTTTCACAAATGACATGGTAGTGATGAGAAGTAATGCTGTCAAACCTACTTGATGAATCACCATAAGTTAATTCTCTTACTAAACCAACATCCTTAAAAACACGCAAGTTGTTGTAGACAGTAGCTACACTCATATTAGGGAACTTACCTTCCAACGCTTTGTAGATATCATCAGCAGTTGGATGCGATAAAGAATTAAACAAATACTCTAATATGGCATGACGTTGAGGGGTCATACGAACTTTCGTGCTTTTTAGAGAGTCAAGTGCTTCTTGTAGACGATGGGTCATATAACAACACCTCTCCTTTAAACATCATTCTTACTTTATAATGGTTATAATTAGTATATTATATACTAGTAATTGCTGTCAAACATAAACAACAGCTCCGTGTTAGAAAATCCATATATTGGGGTTTACACTCCCCTCAATACCCATGATCAAGGTCTATAACGTTTATAAATTCCTTTTTACCACTCAGAAATTCTTTAAGGTTATTCTCAAATATCTCAATAGCCCTTGGAAGATATTGGTTCGAAATTCCTGACAAATGCGGCGTAACCGTTACGTTTTCCATCTCCCAAAACGGATGACCGGCTGGCAACGGCTCTTTTTCAAAAACATCCAAAACAGCATGTGCTATTTCCCCTTCCTCTAATGCAGAAATTAAGTCAACCTCAACTACATTTTGCCCTCTACCAATATTAATGAAAACTGCGCTCGCCTTCATTTGTTGAAGAACTTCTCTATTTATCATTCTGTCCGTTTTCGGAGTACTAGGCAAAACGGAAACGACAAAATCACTCTTCTCTAATAGATATCCTAGCTCATTTACTGTTACCATCTCATCAAAAGCCTCGACGCTCCTGCCACTACGATTAAGTCCAATTGTTTTCATATTAAAAACTTGAGCATATTTAGCAATTTGCGTGCCAATTGCCCCTGCACCGAGTACACCTAACGTTTTTCCACTTAATTCCGTCATCGGAACTGATCTATCCCATACATGCTTTTGTTCATTGGAGATGAGCTGTTTCGCTTGCCTCGCTACTTGAAGAATCATTGCCATCGTATATTCAGCCATTGGAATTTTATGAATTCCTCTAGCATTAGTCACTAATATTCCTTTTTGCTTAATTGCTCTAAATGGCAGCTTCTCAACACCAGCCGAGAACACCATAATCCATTTTAACTTTTTCACCTTCATAATAATTTCTTCAGTCAAATCTTCACCATATGTAATAAACACATCAGCATCTAACAAATCATCGATCGCTTCTGCCATGTTTTTAAAAAAATAAAATTTTAACTCTGGGTAGTTTGCAATTAATTTTTCCTTTAATTCTGATTTCAATTTAGTTGAAGCAACAATTTTCATAACCGGAAGCCTCCTATATTATTAGTAGAGTATGCAGTTCCCTGTCGTCGACATATTAAAACATTACACTGTAACAACCTCGATAAAGTCATTTCACAGATGATTATAAAGAAAAAAAGAGCGAGAGTACGTCACTCTCGCCAAGATTGTTTGAGTAGGGAAAATCACTTTCATAAGCTATCTATATTCCCCTTTACCTAAAGTGTATAGACAAACGTCTCGGATACTCCGAAATTATCTCAAAAATTACCCTAAGTTCTCTTTAATATATTGTAACGCTTCAGAAACATGTTCCTTCACCTTTACTTTGCGCCACTCTTTGACGAGCTTTCCTTCTGTATCAATTATGAAAGTCGAACGCTCAATCCCCATATATTCTTTCCCGAAATTTTTCTTTAGCTTCCAAACACCATAAGCCTCCGCTAACTGGTTTTCTACATCAGCTAGCAATAAAAATGGTAACCCGTGTTTTTCAATGAATTTATCATGGCGGTCTAACGGATCAGGACTCACACCTAAAATAACAGCATTTACCCCTTCAAAATCTTTATAGTAATCGCGGAAATCACACGCTTGTGTTGTACACCCCGGTGTCATATCTTTCGGATAAAAATACAAAACAATATTTTTACCACGAAAATCAGAAAGCTTAACTTCCTTCCCATTACTAGCCATAACTGCCACGTCTGGTGCTATTTGTCCAATTTCTACTGTCATATATACCCCTCCAAAGAAAGATTGTTTTCGTAAGTGCTACTTCGACAACTCTACAATAAGGGTAACCAATCTTATCCATTTGTACAACTAGTTTGCCTTTACTTTGTCTTTAAAATGGAAAACCGTTGATACGACAAAGGCTGTTGGCAGTAAATACCCAAAAAACGCTTCAAGCATCGCAATCGGACGCCCAATTCCTAAAGGGGTAATATCACCATACCCCACTGACAAAATCGTAACTGCACTAAAATACATCGCATCCTCCAAAAGATGAAAGAAGGAACCACCCACTTCATAATTACCCTCCGTTAAAACGGTAACACCCATTAATTGCAATGCCATATAAATACAACCAAAGCCAGCTGCTACAGTCATATAAACGAGTAATAAAATAAAAAAATTACGAATTGATACTTGTTTCCCATGAAAAACCGGTTTATTTTTCAAAAGTAATAACACACTCATCATAATCCCAACGACAGCCACAAGCATAACTAAAAAAAGAAGTATTTTACTCATATAGAAAACCACCTCTCCAAATTGTATGAAGAAGTGGTTAGATTTAGGACAGGCAAACCGTTAGTTACCTGCGCCTCGATATTTTTTTACACCAGAATTCCATAACAACACAGCAATCGTTAAGAACACAATTCCCATGACTGGGGTTAAAAACGCATAATGATACCATTCTTCTCTATTTAAGAAGTATGCAGCAGGGTAAACGCCGACAAATGCAAACGGTAAAATCCACGTTAAAATATAACGAATGACTCGGTGATAAATATCGACTGGGTATCTGCCATAATTACCGATGTTGTACATCATCGGCATAATATCTGTGCGACTATCCGACCAAAAGCCGATACTCGCTAAAGAAATAAAAATTCCAGCATAAATGAATGCACCACCGATGACCATCGCAATAAAGATAAACAAATCATACCAAGCCAATGAAATACCTAAATTCATGCCTGCATAATACATTATCGCAAGACCTGTAATCACACCGAATAGTGACTCCAGTTCCATCCGTTCCATGATAATTTGAAATAGACTGTGAATCGGTCTCGTTAATACTCGGTCCATTTCACCTTTCACAATATAACGATCATTGAAATCCCATATATTAAAAAAGGCCGAAAATAACGCATAAGGGACTAAAAAGAAACCGTAAATAAAAATGATTTCTTCGCGACTCCAGCCACTTAACAATGTTGTATGACCAAAGACAACTAAAATAAAGATTAGATTAACCGCTTGAAACAATAAGTCAGAAAAAATTTCAACAACAGTATCAACACGGTACGCTAGTCTAGTTTTCAAATATTGAGAGGCATATTGAAGAAAAATCGATACATAAAACATCTCTTAGCCTCCCTGCACAATTAGTTGTTTTCTTGCTAACAACCATAATAGTTGAATTGGAATAAGTAACACGAATGCCCAAAATGCCTGTAAGGCAACCGCTGAATAAATCGCACTGCCGGTAATCCCTTCAGTAAAGATCATACTAGGAATATAGCTAATCGCCTGGAAAGGTAAATACCCCATAACCGACTGGGCCCAAAGCGGATAGAAAGAAATTGGTAACAACAGACCTGAAAAAAGGTCGATGACAACTCGTTTTGCCCTTATTAATCCTGAATTGTTAAATAAGAAAAAGGTCATAATTCCCGTAAGCAAATTAATTTGCGTGTTAACGATAAAACTAAATAACAATGACACAAAAAATAAGGCCCACGTCGTTACACTTGCCGAAAAGCTAATTGGAAATAAAAAAGCGACAATGACCATTCCAGGAACCGAAAAGAATAATAAGCGAAATACTCCTTCACCAAGACCTTGCATCGTTTTCATCCCTAAGTAGTTATAAGGGCGAATCATTTCAATCGCTACTTTGCCATCTTTAATCTCATTAGCAATTTCACGATCAATGTTATTAAAGTAAAAGGCCCGAGCCATCCAAGCAACGGCTACATACGTTGTCATTTGTAGAACGGATAAACCTTGGATCTCTTCTTTCCCACCATAGATTGCTGTCCATAAAAAGTAATACGCACCAATGTTAATACTGTAAATTAAAATGCCGCTATAATAATTCGTCCGATAGGCCAACATCATTAAAAAGCGGACGCGGATCATCTCAATATATTGACTCATGAAGTAGCCATTCCTTCTTCATATATTTTCCGAATAATTTCTTCTGTAGAAATTTCATTAATTCGGACGTTCTTAATTAAGTTTTTTTGGACAACAGCACTAATTAATTCAGAGACAGCTCTTTCATCGCCATCAACATGAGCAATCCAAGTCGTTGTATCTTTTTGTTCCCAATGGACCTTTGCATTCGTCGGTAAGTCAATCGCATTAATTTCCGTTAAAAACTGAAATTCAACTTGTTTTCCTTCGACGGCATTTGTTTGAAGTTCGGCAAGACGACCATCGTAAACAATTTTTCCTTCATCTAATAGGACAACTCGCTCACATAATGCCTCGATATCTGTTAAGTCATGTGTCGTAAGTAAGATCGTTGTTTTATACGTTTCATTAATTTCTTTTAAAAACTTGCGGATTTTTAATTTCACTAACACATCTAAACCAATTGTCGGTTCATCTAAAAATAATAACGGTGGATTATGTATTAACGCTGCCGCTAATTCACAGCGCATCCGTTGCCCCAGTGAGAGCTTTCTTACCGGTTTATCTAACAACGGTCCAATGTCTAGTGTTTCGATGACATGACCCATATGGTTTTTGTAATCTTCATCGGAAACACGATATACCTTTTTTAATAATCGAAACGACTCCTGAACTGCAATATCCCACCATAATTGGGAACGCTGCCCGAATACAACACCAATTGTTCGTACAAATTCTTCTCGTTGTTTATGAGGATCCATTCCATTGACAATAACTGATCCTGAAGTTGGTGTAAGAATGCCTGTCAGCATCTTTATTGTTGTTGATTTCCCGGCTCCATTTTCACCGATGTAACCGACCATTTCCCCTTGTTTTACATTCAAGGAAATGTTATCAACAGCTGCAAGTACTTTGTAGTTTCTCGTTAATAAGTCACGAAACGCGCCTGATAATCCTGAACGGCTAGAATACGATTTAAATTCTTTTCTTAAATTTTTGACCTCAATTACGTTCATTTTTTATTCCTCCTGGAATTTTTCAGCTAATCTAGTTTAACGCGTCCTCACTATTACTTCAAGTGAGTTCCCTTGTCTAACTCGTCTATTTGTGGGAAAGCTATTTAGTATAGATTTTTAGTGAGGTGTTGACAATTAGAAAAGTTATTATCATTACCCTATTAACGATCACAATTTTTGCGACACTAGCCGTCAGCCAAATCCTCGACTTTACGAGATTAAACGGGACAAATCATTACGAGCCACAAACTCTTGAAGTTGAAGAGCATAAAGCGCTTGAAGAACCCAATCAAGATACATCAGAACAAAAAAGCAAAATGAATCCTTTTACACTTAACACAACACCTAAACCATTAGCAATCTTACTCCTCGGTGTTGAACGCGTCATAGATGAACAGTACGGTCGTTCAGACTCAATTATGCTTGCTTTAGTTCAACCTAAAACAAAGCAGTTGATGTTAATGTCGATCCCAAGAGACACCTATATTGAAATTCCAGGCCACGGCTTTCACAAATTAAATCAATCTTTTCAAGTAGGTGGACCTGAATTAACGAAACAAACTGTTTCAAATTGGCTTGATATCGAGATCAACGAAACTGCAACGATTGATTATGATAATTTCGAAAAAATGATTGATCTCATCGGCGGCATTGAGATCGATGTCGATCGCCGGATGGCTCATAGTCAATTTGTGATTGAGAAAGGATTACAAACTTTATCAGGTAAGCAAGCGCTATACTATGTCCGTTTTCGAAAAAGTCTAGACGGCAATCATGATAGTGATTATAAAAGAACAGAACGACAACGACAAGTACTAACGAAGTTAACTGACGAGTTATTAAAATCTCGTTCGTTTAAGGAGTCTTTTTCTTTACTAAGATCAATAATTCATACCATTGATACAACATTATCCCTACAGCAAATTATCACATACGGCCATCACTACTCTCATTTTTCTTCCGAAAATATATCGACGCTATCAATAACAGGAAATGGCGACCTAAGAGATGGTCTTTGGTACGAGATTATCCCCGAAGATGAACTAGAAGATAAAAAGAGGCTAATTAATGAGTTTATGTTTGGTTACTAGTCAACCGTTTTTTAGAGATTCTCCATTTACATACAATTCATTAATGCTACAATATGTTTATCTTTAAAGGATTAGGGAGGATTTAAAAAGTTATGGAACGGAAACAGTCTGACGTATTATATGAAGAAGCTCAACAACACATCGTCGGTGGTGTCAACAGCCCATCTCGCTCTTACAAAGGAGTTGGCGGTGGCACTCCTATTTTTATGGAAAAAGCAAAGGGTGCCTACTTTTGGGATGTCGACGGAAATAAATACATTGATTACTTGGCTGCATACGGGCCAATCATTACTGGACATGCCCATTCTCATATCACAGCTGCCATTACTACCGCAGCCGAAAATGGGGTTTTATACGGAACACCTACTAGGCTTGAAATTACATTTGCGAAGATGCTAAAAGATGCTATTCCTTCAATGGAAAAAGTTCGTTTTGTTAATTCCGGCACTGAAGCGGTCATGACAACAATTCGAGTAGCGAGGGCTTATACAGGTCGTGATAAAATTATAAAATTTGCCGGTTGCTATCACGGACATTCTGATTTAGTATTAGTCGCTGCCGGATCTGGGCCTTCAACACTTGGCACTCCTGATTCTGCCGGTGTACCTAAAAGTATTGCTAAAGAGGTAATTACTGTTCCATTTAATGATATTGAAGCTTATGAGCAAGCTCTAGAAAAATGGGGCGATGAAATTGCAGCCGTATTAGTCGAGCCAATCGTCGGTAACTTCGGAATTGTCGAGCCTTTCCCTGGCTTTTTAGAAAAAGTAAACGAACTCACTCATAAAGCTGGGGCACTTGTCATATACGATGAAGTGATTACAGCGTTCCGCTTTATGTATGGCGGTGCTCAAAACTTACTAGGCGTCGAACCTGACATAACTGCCCTAGGAAAAATTATAGGTGGAGGATTACCAATCGGTGCCTACGGCGGAAAGAAAGAAATCATGGAACAAGTGGCACCATTAGGACCAGCTTATCAAGCTGGAACAATGGCTGGAAATCCAGCTTCGATTAGCGCCGGAATTGCCTGTCTCGAAATTTTGCAAAAGCCTGCCGTTTACGAGAGGCTAGATCAATTGGGTGAAAGACTTGAAAAAGGGATTGGAGCATTAGCAGCAACTTATAACATCCCTATTACGATGAACAGACTCAGAGGAGCTTTAACAATTTATTTTACAACAGAAAAAGTAACAAATTATGAGTTAGCTGAGCAAACTGATGGAGAAATGTTTGCCAAATTCTTTAAACATATGATAAATGAGGGAATTAATCTCGCCCCTTCAAAATATGAAGCGTGGTTCCTAACAACAGAACACACAGATGAAGATATTTCCTATACATTAAAAGCAGTAGAAAATGCATTTAAAGCGTTGAAAAGTGAATAATTATGCAATATCTTCTACCCTATGGAATGAATATTCCCTAGGGTGTTTTCATTTTAACGTTGAAAACGCTTGCAAATATTGTATCTTTTTTGACATAATACGTTTTGTTTTTACAATAAATAACTGAATACCATATCCAAATCAATGAATGTATTCATTGATTTATTTAACTACTCGTTGTATACTTGTTTTATAATTCTGACAATTTTTGCGATCGATTTTGATTAAATCAATGCCAAAACGGCATTGATTATCACGAAACTTATGAAATGGACCTAAGCTTCTTATTTTAATGAATCATAGTGCGTGTTGAAAAAAGCGCTCAACGCTACGCAGAAACCTTAGCGTTATACCAGCGCTCGCTTTAAACAACCACTAAATGAGCTAGGCTGTTTACTTTTACTAGGAGGTGAAGGTCAGTATTCTGACCAAGAAGATGAAAAGAAAATGGAGTCCCGAAAGTTTCACTGGCTTTAAAAACGAAGAACATGACGCTTGCGGCATTGTATCTGCAATTGAAAAAAAACGGATACCTACGAAGAAAAATATCGATGACTGTATTAATGCCTTAGTAAAAATGAACCACCGTGCCGGATTTATTAATGAGGAAGGTGATGGGGTTGGCGTTCACATTGACATTCCTCGTGAGCTTTGGAAAGAAAAGCTTAAACAAAATGGTCAAAATGAAGGCTTAGTTGATGACCCGAACTTCGTTGTTGGTCATTTCTTTATTAATAAGCAAACAGACGTAGAAGCAGCAAAAGAAACGATTCAAACACATTTTTCTTCCTTTAACCTTAAGGTAGTTTTCGAATCTGACCAAGTAACAAATTCAAATGCACTTGGACCAATGGGGCGTAGCGAAGAACCAACCTTCTGGCAAGTTGCTCTATTCCCAACAGAAACGATTGAAAACCTTTCTAGTAAACTCTTTGATCTAATTATTGCGATAGAGAAAGATTTAGCAGTCCATGTCGCATCACTTAGCCAGTACCATGCAGTATATAAAGTTTTAGGGGCTGGAGATATCCTTCCAAAATTTTATCAAGACTTAGCAAATCCATTAGTGGCTTCAACGATGACTTTAGGTCATAACCGCTATTCAACTAATACACTATCTAACTTTTTCCGTGTTCAGCCATTTAGTGTGATTGGCCATAACGGAGAAATTAACACGATCGCAAAACTTCGTGATGAAGCTGCGATGCTTGGAGTGCCTCTAGTTGATGGTGCTAGTGACTCTCAAGACTTAAGCCGTGTTCTTGAAACATTTATTTGTAAGCATAATTATTCTTTATTTGAAGTACTAGAAATTATGTTCCCACCAATTATCAATGAGATTAAAGCGTTCCCTGATCATTTACAAGACTTATATACGTATATCCGTGAAGCCTGGGGCCATTTTGCGCAAGGGCCCGCTGGGATCATCTCTCGCTTTGGTGATGAAGCTGCATTCTCTCTTGATTCGTTAGGCTTACGTCCACTTTGGATGATTGAAAACGAAAGCTCTTATTATTTTTCATCAGAACAAGGAATTCTTTCTTCAAGTGAATTTGTCTCTGAGCCTAAACCTCTCGCGCCTGGTGAGAAGGTCGGATTAAAATGGAAGGCTGACGACACAATCCAAGTTTACTTCCATGAAGAAGTACAAGAAGAAGTTTATGAGCGTATGAAAAAACGATTAAATGTAGCAGGAAGTCGCCAACGTCTGACGACAACGTTAGAAAAAGGCAATACGCCCCAAAAGATGAAGTTAAAAGTTACAAATAACTATTACTCTGCGTTTGGTTGGGATCGTGAGCATATTCAAATGGTTGAACAAATGGCCGAAAAAGGTGTTGAACCAATTCGTTCATTAGGGCATGATGCTCCTCTAGCTGCCCTAGACCAGTCACGAAAAAACCTAGCTGACTTCATTAAGGAAAGTGTAGCTGTTGTCACAAATCCAGCGATTGACCGTGACAGGGAAATGGAACACTTCTCGACGAGAGTTATTGTTGGAAGACGTCCTTCACTTTTTGCAGACCGATCATTCAACGTAGCTGAACTCATTTCACCTTTATTGGTCGAGGGGTCTGCTGGTGAATTCATTGCAGCCGGGCAGCAGCACCCTACGTATGAGCAAATCCTAGAGAAATTTAAGGATTCAGCGGAACTTTATTATTTATCACTTACTTTCGCAAAAGATGAGACAATTGAAACTGCCTTAACAAGACTAGTCAATGAGGCTGCTTCTGCAATTGAAAGTGGGGCCGCACTGCTAGTTCTTGATGATGAAAAAGCTCATAAAGACGATCAATTATGGTTGGATCCTCATCTTGTAGTCTCAGCCATTGATCAAGGACTAACCGAAAAACAATTACGACGTGGCTGTTCAATCGTCGTTCGTTCTGGTAGTATCCGGTCATTGCATGATATTGCTGTTTTATTTGGTTTGGGTGCGGATGTCATTAACCCTTACTTAATGTTTGCAACAGTAGTAGAACACAGCGATGCACCTGCTGTTCAGTTATTTACTGCCTTGAACAAAGGATTAGAAAAGGTTATTTCTACCCTTGGTATCCATGAACTTCGCGGCTACGGCCGACTCTTTTCGGCCATTGGCTTAAATAAAGAAGTTTCCGATGTATTAAACATTGTTAACTTCTTAGGATCAACTGAAGTTGCCTTCAATTTCGAAGCAATGAAAGCAGATAGCTTAGCTCGTTTCGAAGATTTCAATAAGGATAACGTTAGACCAGGAAAGCTCTTTCACTTCTTCCCGCGTATTTGGAAGTCTATCGGTGATCTATCTAGCGGTGCTGCTTCATACGAAGATTATAAAAATAAATTAGAAGAACAAGAATTAAAAAATCCAATCTCGATTCGTCACTTAACGGATTTAGTCCCTTCTAAAAAACCATTAACTCCTGAAGAAGTAGATGTTGGTGTGAAAAATCATAGCCTTCCATTTATGATCTCATCGATGTCCTTCGGATCGCAAAACGAAATTGCATTTAGAGCTTATGCTGAAGCAGCTGAACGACTAAACATGATTTCGTTTAACGGTGAAGGTGGCGAAATAAAAGATATGCTTGGAAAATACCCTAATACAAGAGGACAGCAAGTCGCCTCCGGTCGATTTGGGGTTAACGTAGAACTATTGAATTCAACAAACTTAATCGAATTAAAGATTGGTCAAGGTGCGAAACCAGGTGAGGGCGGCCACTTACCAGGATCAAAAGTAACAGCTAAGGTTGCTGCTGCTCGTAATGCAACAACTGGCTCTGATTTAATCTCACCATCAAACAACCATGACATTTATTCTATTGAAGATTTAGCGCAAATCATTACTGAGTTTAAAACGGCAAATGATCAAGCAAAAGTCGCCGTAAAGGTGCCAATCGTTCCGAACATTGGGACGATCGCAGTCGGAATCGCCAAAGCTGGCGCTGATTACATTACATTGAGTGGGTTTGATGGCGGGACTGGTGCTGCTCGTGTTCATGCTCTCCAACACGTTGGCTTGCCAATCGAGATTGGTGTAAAAGCCGCCCATAATGCCCTTATTGAAGCTGGGCTACGTAATTCGGTGGAATTATGGGCTGACGGTGGGATGCGCAGTGCCCTTGATGTTATGAAGGTTATCTTATTAGGAGCAAACCGCGTTGGTTTTGGAACTCTTGCGATGATCGCTGTAGGTTGTACGACTTGTCGTGGCTGTCACCTTGATACATGTCACGTTGGCATCGCAACCCAAATTGAAAGTGAAGAACAAGCGAAAGAACATGGCTTACGCCGGTTCGTTCCTCGTCAATTTGACTTAGCTGTCGAAGGCTTAACAAATCTTTTTACAGCCTTCGGGAAAGAGTTACAAGTATTAACAGCTGCGCTTGGTGCAAAGCGCACTCAAGATCTCGTTGGGCGCTCGGACTTATTACTACAAACTCGCGGTAAAGAGTTAATGAGTTTAACAAGTATGTTAGAAACAATTGCTGTGACTGACATCTTCCAATATGAAGCTCAAACAGAAATTAAAGAAGGCAAGTTAGCTGTAGCTGTTGGAGCAGAGTATTTAGATAACAATGTTGAAGAACTATCGCATTCTCGGGAGTTTACTAGTGTCACAGCTGAACAACGTGTCCTAGGCAGCCGCGTTTCCTGTCATAGAGTCCGTGGAAAGCTCGACGGTTCGTACCGTAATCTACCTGAAGTTACGTTAAATTTCAAAGAAGGATCAATCCCTGGAAATGGTCTTGGGGCATACAATAGTAGTGGTGTTGCGATCAACGTTCATGGCGGTGCTCAAGATGGCGTAGGTAAAACAGCATTCGGAGGTTCCTTTGCGATCTTAAAGTCTGAAGGTCGTGACGGCAGATACTATAACGGATCTGTAGGTAAAGGCGCAGGTTACGGTGCTCAACAAGGGCTCTTCATCATTCAAGGGAATGCCGATGCTAGAGCTGGAATTCGCCTCTCTGGTGCAGACATCATAATTGGTGGTCGTGTCAAAAAGCCACTACGGACCGACTACTTTGCTAATATCGGTACACATGCCAACATTAAAGGATTCGCATTTGAATATATGACAAATGGCCGTGGTGTTGTTTTAGGTGATCCTGGTCCATGGATTTGTGCAGGGATGACAGGTGGAGTTGTCTACCTACGTCATCAACCAGAAGTAGGATTAACAAAAGCTTCACTCCAAAAGCGTATTGCTAAAGGTGCGAATGTTTCAATCCAACCTTTAACAAATAAAGGGATAGATGATTTGACGGAACTCTTAACAAAGTACAAGGATGTTCTAACAGAAAACGGGCAAACAGAAGAAGCAGAAGTTATTACAAACCTTCTCGCTGACCCTGAAGAACACTTTTTACAAGTTATTCCGACAAAACTACAAGCTGACCCTTCAGTGTCTACTGAATAATTAGAAAAGTAGAAGGCACATTACTTTTGACATGTTTGAAGAGTGACGTTATGCGCGTGTTGATTATTGAAATAGTTAGTCTATAAATTCAGCAATTAAAATAGTTCACAAAAAAGTGTCAGCTCATCTCGAAGGATACTATAAATAGTCGTGTATGATTGTACACCCTATTCATAGTCGACGAGGTGACTGACACTTTTTTTTGAATGCTTTTTCTCTTTGACAAATTGGGGAATTATTATTAATGAAAACGATATCAAACCGTTTTCATACTTTTTTCACCTTGATTGTTTTCAAAAATAAGTGTATATTTACGTTTCAATGAGCCAATTTTGGGTCAAATATTAAGTATGAATTGCTTAAGGCTATCTGTTTCCAAGAGAAACATAATCTTAGTTAATTTAATTCATTACGAAAGGAATTACCTTGTTATGAAGCTTGGAGCCCGGATTTTTAAAACCGGATTATCCATTACTCTTTCTCTATATGTGGCACTTGCATTTAATTTGCATCCACCTATGTTCGCTGCCTTAGCAGCTACATTTGCGATACAACCATCGATACAAAAGAGCTTTCAAACAATTTTAGAACAAATTCAAGCAAATGTGATTAGTGCTATTTTAGCGATTGTATTTGTATTAACATTTGGTCATCACCCATTTGTCGTCGGTGTAGTTGTTATTATCGTCATCGCCATCAACATTCAGTTAAAAATGGAATCGATCATTCCGTTAGCAATCGTTACTGTTATTATCATTATGGAAAGTCCCACTGATGATTTTATTGTTTTTGCTTCTACTCGCTTTTTACTAATTCTGATCGGTGTCTTTTCAGCATTTATTGTTAATTTAGTGTTTTTACCACCAAAGCATGAAACACAGCTTTACCACAAAATTTCTAATAGCACCGAAAACATTATTAAGTGGATTAGACTTTTGACTAGAAACGATGCTAAGCAAAAGATGTTAAAAAAAGATTTATCGAGACTCAAAGAATCGATGGTCAAAATCAACAATCTATTCCTACTCTACAAAGAAGAACGAAATTATTTTAAAAAACGCCAGTATTCAAAATCAAGAAAAGTCGTTCTTTTTCGGCAAATGCTAGCAACATCAAATAAAGCTTTAGTCATTTTAAAATCTTTAAACCGCCGTGAGAATGAATTACACCATATGCCTGAAGAGCTCCAAACACTAATTAGAGAAAAACTTGATTATTTAACAAATTATCATGAACGAATTCTCTTGAAGTATGTCGGTAAAGTAAAAACACATACGACAGAAGAATGCATTCAAGAAGTTTGTCTTGGTAAACAAGAATTAACAGCACTTTTTGTTACCTTCTACAAAAAAGAAGAGATTGACTCAGATGAATGGCTTCACCTCTTCCCTGTAATCGCTCAAATCGTCGAGTACAGTGACCAATTAGAGTACTTAGATAAGCTTGTTGATAGCTTCTTCAAGTACCATAAAAAAGAAAATAAAGTAAATATAAAAGAAAGAGAAGATTAAAAACACTAAATGTAAAATAAAGAAGAGGCTGCCCCATAAGCTAAGTAACAGTCACCTCAGGTAAGATATCTAGAGTTTACTAAAAACTATTCTAGATATCGCGCCTAAACGGTGACTGGCACTTAAGGGACGACCTCTTCTTTTAATTAAACGTAACACTATCCACTTTTTTATTAAAAACTTGTTCTAATGAAAATAGCTTACTCCCATTCATAGTTAGATGGACGGCTATTGCTAGTAAAATCAAATCATATGCATAACCATCTAAAAAACCAGCAGCAAACTTCACTTTTACAATTGCTACAAGCAATATGAATGAAAATAGTATTGAAACAACTTTCGTTCCAAGCCCCAAGATTAAAGCAATACCGCCAATCACTTCTATAATTGTGATCCCATATGCCATAAATCCAGGTAAGCCAATTGATTCGAACCAGCCTGCAACATTCTCAATTCCACCTTGAAACTTTACTAAGCCATGGCTAAGAAATATTACACCTAACGTTACACGCAAAATAAGAGCTCCTATTTCGGTCTTCATACTAAATCCTCCTTTATGAGTATAGACACTAATTTGTCTTAATCCTCCTATATGATTATCGCCGCTAATTTGTCTTAATCCTCCTATACGATTATCGCCGTTAGTTTGTTCAACTACTCAATCCTATGTAAAAAGTAGTGAAATTATTGATAAAAAGGCGGCTATCCCATAAGCGTCAGCCCTTGCTCCTAAATTTAGACGTGTTTTTGCACAATCTAATTTTAGGATATGGTGACTGATACTTTGCTATTGAAAGCCGCTAGTTTTGATCATATTTAGCAATTTTTTTGCCTAAATATTGTTATACGCCAAGTTTAGCAACTTTTTTTTGCCTTAACTATTGTTTAGTTTAGCGCATTTTTATTGATAATCAGCTTTAATTGTTGTTTTTTAGTTATTCTGGGCTGATTATTACTCAAAATTTGCAATTCTTAATTCCAAACATGCTATTTTTATCTTTTCACTTGCAAACTATCCTCGTTAACAAGCTGTTTTTGTTAACTTTTTAGTTGTTCAGAGATGGTTATTAGCCAAACTTGGTGGTTTACTAGCCAAACTCCGTAGTTTTCTAGCCAAATTTGCTCTTTTTCTAGCCAAATCAACTATATTATTAGCCAATTGCCATTTCAGCTTATTATAAGCTCAGAAAAATATCTTGATTTCGAGATACTTACCATAAAAGAGCATCTATTGCATATTTACCAGGTCCTATTAACGCTATACCAATGGATACAGCAATTAGCGTTAGATTATATTCATATCCATTTTGTGTCATCCATAAACCATTAGCACCATGAACTTTTACAATTGAAACGACCATTGTTGCTGCGATCAATAAGGCAGCAAGTGGCGTTAAAAGCCCTATCGAAAATAAAATCCCACCACCAAATTCTGCTAAACCTGCAAACAGCGCCATCGGTACTCCCGGTTTGATTCCAATTGATTCTAGCCAGCCTCCAGTACCTTTCAATCCATAGCCACCGAACCAACCGAACAGTTTTTGTGCACCATGACCAATAAATAATCCCCCAATGATTACACGAATAATCAATAAACCTAAATCTTCCATCTTTTTTTCCTCCTCTAATGTATTTATCTTGAATTCAAGATTTATGATCAAAAAAATAGTACTAAAATAGTATATCTCGAACTAAGTTATCTTGAACTAAAGATAATATTAAACGCTTTTAAATGTTTTGTCAAACACTTTTTCTCCACAAAACATCGCAGCGGAAAGCGAAGAGCGTGTTGATGATACTTGTTAAAAGAAAATGTGATAATTATTTTGAAGATACTCGTTAAAAATTGTTTTGATGTTACTCGTCAAAAAAGAAGATGTGAGCTCTTGTGCGCACATCTTCTACTCTACGTTACTTTGAACTAGGCTCTTCCTCTTTACTAGTTAATTCGTCATTCACTAACCCTTTCGTCGAACGCTTAAACTCATTTAGCGTTTGACCAAAGGCACGACCAATTTCAGGAAGCTTCGATGGTCCGAAGATAATTAGTGCAATAACGAGAATTAATAGTAATCCTGGCATACCAATATTAGAAAACATAATTAAAACCCTCTAATTACAACAACGGACGGACGAGGCATTGTATCGCCTGGACGATGTGGCCATCTACTTGTCAGGTTGTTTAAGTTACTTGATCGTTCGCCTGGATGTTGGACAGCTAAGAATAAGTTCTTTTGGTTAGGTGTCCACCATGGACCTGTTAGCTCACTCTCAACTGGCCCCGAAGCAAACTGGTAGGCGATACCCTTTTTCTCTCCAGTTGTCGGAATAACAAACATGCCATTGTTTTGAAAAGGTGCATACGCGCCTTTTCCAATACTACTCGTTGAAATGTCTGTTACTGTCCAAAGATTGCCATGACGGTCAAAATCTAAATTGTCCGGCGCACTAAAGCCGCTTTGCGGACCACCAGCAGCAAATATTTCAAACGTAAAGTCTAATGCACCTAGATCAGAATTTTTCTCAAAGAAACGTGTAATATGTCCATGGAAATTCCCTTTACTAGCATTATTCGTATGGGCGATATAGATAGTATTGTCAATTGGGCTAATCTCTACATCTTCTGGACGGTCAGTCGGCGTTGCCCCTAGTAATATAGCGGCTTCATGCGTATAAACAAGAACATCTGCTTGAGTTTTAAACTTTTCTAGTAAACTTGAATTCCCATTTGCCGCTTCACGTACTGCTTCGATTGTAAGTGCAAGCCACTTGCCATTTTCCATATCTGCAGCGTATAGTGTACCATCTTCAAGAAGCTTCGAGTTTTCTTTGCCTCTACCTTCGTTATACTTCGCTTTACTAATATATTTGTAGACACAGGCTCCTGCCTTATCATCGCCAGAATAGACAACAATGCGACGATCTTTAGATAATCCCATAGCGCAATTTTCATGGTGAAAGCGGCCTAACGCTGTATGCTTACGCGGCTTAAAATATTTGTCTTCCTTGTCAAATGGGTCAACCTCAACTACCCAACCATAATGGGTTGTATCAAGACCTGCATTATCTGCTGTTCTCTCCCAATTTTCTTCACAGGATAAAACTGTCCCCCAAAGTGTAGCACCACCTGAACAGTTGGCAAATGTTCCTTGCACTTCAGTTGCTCCGTTAACAGATGCAGTCCCCTTAGCAGGACCAGTTAGTTGGAATGGTGCTAAGCCTGAAATTCTCCGTGCATATTTTGAAGTTGTATCCATCTTCCATTGTCCTGTTTTTGGGTCAAGATACACTTCAATGATTGAAAGCCCTTGATTGTATAATAGAGATTCTATTTGCTTTTGTGTATATCCACCAACAATTGGACCTTCTACAAATAATGGATTTGTATATTCATGGTTTACTAGAAGTAATCCGCGCTGGCTACCTTTAATCGGTAGATACATTGTAAAGTCACAGTTAAAACCAAATGTATCTCCCTTTGAGTTTATGACATCTCCATATGCAGCAACAACATCGTATGTAAAGCCTTCTGGAAGTAGTAATTCATCTGCACTAGAAGGGGCAATCGGTGTAAAATCAATCTTAGAAGCTCTATTCTCATACCCAAATAAACTTTCTCTTGCCTTGTCAGCTGCCGCAACTTTTGGTGCTAGTGCTCCTAAACCAGTAGAAGCGACCGTTAGTGCTGTCATCCCTGTCCCAACAAACGTCAAAAATTTTCTGCGATTTACATCCATATTTTCCACCTCATCATTAAATTTTTTCACTATTTCTACAATGAAAATGATACATTCTAAATGTAAAGATAGTTTACTAGGTTTGTAATGATATTGTTAATAATTGTAAATATTATTAATTAGCTACTTGATTTGCTTTTTTCAGGCCTGGCTAAAGTTAAGAACCTATCATTTCACAACACCTGGTGTCTTTATTCATCCTGTGAAACACTTTGAGGATAAAGACAAACAAGAAAAAAGCACACCTAAATTCGGTGCGCATTATAACTCACAGTTTATTCTGTTGTACTTCAAACAATCTCCAGTACGATCCTTGTTTATCAATCAATTCCTCATGGGTACCAATTTCAACAATCGTGCCATTCTCTAAAACGACAATCCGGTCAGCTTGTGTCACCGTAGAGAGACGGTGGGCAACGATAAAGGTTGTCCGATTTTTTGCTAGACGCTCTAAGGCAACCTGAATGAAATGTTCACTCTCCGTGTCTAATGATGATGTCGCTTCATCAAAAATTAATATTTTTGGACTCTTTAGGAAAACTCGAGCGATCGCAATTCGCTGTTTCTGTCCACCTGAGAGCTTAACACCACGCTCGCCAATCTCTGTGTCATATCCATTTGGTAGGCTATTAATAAATTCATGGGCATCAGCAGCCTTTGCCGCCGCAATCACTTCTTCATCTGTGGCATCAGGATTTCCCATTAAAATATTAAACTTCACAGAGTCGCTAAAAATGATATTATCTTGTAGCACCATCCCAATTTGATCACGCAACGAACGAACTTTAAAATCTTGAATATCCACACCATCAAGAAGGATTTTTCCCGCAGTTACATCATAAAAACGCGGCAGTAAGCTCACTAATGTACTTTTGCCACCGCCACTCATCCCTACAAAAGCGATCGTTTCTCCGTTTCGAATCGTTAAGTTGATATTTTTCAAAACAGGTTCTTTGTCCTCTTCATAAGCAAAGCTAACATTTTCGAATGAGATGTCACCCTTAACATTTTGTGCCTCTTTGGCATTCGGACTATCAACAATATCATATTTCTCATCAATAAATTCAAAGACACGGTCCATTGAAGCGACCGACTGAGTTAATGTTGTCGACGAGTTAACTAGACGCCTTAACGGATTATACAATCTGTCCATATATAATATAAATGCAACCATTGCCCCTTTAGATAAATCTCCAGTGATAACAAGATAACCTGCAAAACCTATCACCAATAATGGAGCAATATCTGTAATTGTATTTACAACAGCATACGTCTTTGCATTCCACTTTGTATGATCAATGGCTCTTGTCAAAAAATTTGAGTTTCGTTTATCGAATTGTTTTTGCTCGTACTCTTCTAATGCAAAACTCCGGATCACTGTCATTCCTTGTAGTCTCTCATGGAGATGACCTTGAACTTCTGCTAATGATTGTGAGCGCACTCTTGTAAGGGAACGTAAGCGGCTGTAAAAATATTTGATAGAGAAACCATAAAACGGTAATAGAACAATAGCGACAATTGTTAACTTAACATTCATTGTAAACATGATGATAATCGCAACTAATATTGTAAACATATCTAGCCATACATTCATTAAACCAGTAATGATAAAGCTCTTCGTTTGTTCTACATCATGAATAACCCTTGAAATAATTTCCCCCGATTTACGGTTCGAATAAAACTTAAGGCTTAATTTTTGAATATGGGAAAACAGCTGATCACGAATATCATATAAGATTTTACTGCTTGTCCATTGCGCAAAATATTGGCGATAATATTCAATTGGTGGTCTAAGTACGATAAAAATAAGGAAGACAATCGCCATTAGCCACGTTAAGTTTGAAATTTTTTCTGCATCTGTTAATTGCTTTGCATCAATAATGTCATCAATCACATACTTTAAAATTAGCGGCATCGCTAAAGGAATCCCAAACTTTAGCATACCTATCAAAACTGTCCCGATAATTTCCTTTATATAAGGTTTAACAAAAAGCAAATAGCGTCTAATACTATTCAGAAGTAATCACCCCGTTTTCAACGTTAAAATGACTTTTAACCTCGACATTAACTAATTAGTCGAGGTTAAACTCATAATTCTCTATTTTAGTTGGTTAGTTCAATCACGATGCTGCAAAAATCTTTCATACCACATCTCCACGAAGTGCGGATCGAATGGTCCTTTGCGTTGAGTGATCCAGCTAATTAATTCTGTCATACTTGCTTGAATAATATTGTCTAACTCAGGAGGATAGTTCATCAATTTGCGGTGCTGATCATATTCGTCTTCGTCTAAAATGACATATGTCATATCAGGAAACACCTTAATATCTAAATCATAATCAATATATTTTAATGCTTCATTATCCCACGTAAACGGTGTACCTAAATTACAATAATAATAAATGCCATCGGAACGGATCATCCCAATTGTATTAAACCATTTTTCAGAATCAAAATAACAAATTGCTGGCTCGCGTGTTCGCCAATGTCTACCGTCTGCTTCTTTGACTAATATGCGATCATTTCCACCAATTACAACATTTGACGTCCCTTTTAACACAATGGTTTCTTCCCAAATTCGATGTATCGTGCCGTTATGCTTATAGCTCTGAACTTGAATGCTGCTTCCTGTCTTTGGGAAACTCATACATTGCTCCTTTCTATATTATTCAGGGCAGCGGTGAGTAACCATCTTATCATGACTATCAAGATATAAATCGACTTCAGGTTCAATAGACAAGTAATGCCCTATTAAATAGTAGCTAATTTTCCGATAAGGATTTCCTGGTATGATTGGCTCTTCACCTTTTTCCTGTATATACTGATCTACTGCTTTTTGTACATGGTCAATCTGCTTAGGAAGTTCTGCTGTCTCAAATATTTCAAACGTTTCTTTTGACATATAAAAAGGCCGATTAGGTATTCCCTTTAAAATCCCTTTTAATAAATCAAAATCTATGGAGTGATCATCTAATACAATTGATCGCAGTGAGATGCCTCGTTCCATTCCGTCCGCGTATTCATTAACGGCTTGTCTCACTCGGTCAAGTGTTACGTCAATCTGTTGAGTGTTTGTTTCTCCTTTCTGGTTTTTGTTCCTTTTTTTAAAAAACACTGATCTCCAACCTCCTTGATACGTGCTGAAATATCCGAACAATCACTTTCCTTATAAGCGTGTTTTTGCTATCTATTTTATTATACAGCTTTAAAAGCCAATTTGAAATGAAACAACCACCCTTTTTTAGGGTGGTTTGAAAAAAACTAACAACTTTTATCTACCATTTAGGGTTATCTATGTAAAACTTGCAGATATTCATCGGAACGATGTTGAAATGCTCTCTTTAAATGGGTATATAAATCCCTTTTTTGTTGAAGCTTTACTTGAATATAGTGAATAGCAAACTCAGTTTCGACTTGCTCATCTTTACATCCTAGAACATGTTTGTAAAGTTCTCTCTCTCGTTTTGTTATCATATCTTTTTCTTGTTTCTCATAATATTTAATTTCATTAGCAATCGCAAGAATTTGATCGGCGATTTCAACTTGGATCTCGATTAACTTATCAAAATCATTATTTTCCACGTTGTTCTCCCCTTTAACTAAACTCATTAATAACTAGGTTCGTTACAAAGCCAACACTTCCTTTGACTAGTATTGTTGAGGCGTAGGAGGTTTTGTAGAAATATGATTTTATGTATATAAAGAAAAGCACTCCTTCGCTAGAAAGGAGTGCTTTTGTTATTAACGTTGTCTGTTTCTTTGAGCTGATTGTTGGTTTTGTTGTCTTACTTCTTGAGCATCAGTTTCACTAGCAAATTCTTGGTTTTGCCCTTGAGCAGATGCTTGGTTTTGTTGTCTTACTTTTTGTGCGTTCGTTTTAGATGCTTGGTTTTGTTTCATTAGTATCACCTCCACAAGAATTAATATCTCCACGAGAGGTGATTTTATCCGAGAAAAAAATATATAAAATTTAATTAAGTAAAGCGTTTTTTTGATTAAACTAAAAGTGAAATTCCACCATCAACGATGATTGTTTGTCCGCAAATCATGGATGCATCTTCGGATAATAAAAACATAACGGCATTCGTCAGATCATCTACAGTGACGATTCTTCCAGCCGGGTTACGTTTTGCCGCACTTTCTAGAATTTCATCGCGGTTCGGAAAATGTGTTAAAGCATCTGTATCAACAGCGCCACCGGAAACGGCATTGACAACAATATTTTTAGGGGCAAGATCAACCGCTAAATATCTAGTTAGGGCTTCTAAAGCTGCTTTAGATACACCGACAAGAGTGTAATTTTCGATTACGCGAATCGATCCTAAAGAACTTAATGAAACAATTTTTCCACCACCAGTTTTCTCCATACGTTTTGCTGCTTCTTGGGCACAGAATAATAACGCTTTACTATTAATATCCATTGTCCAATCCCAATGAGATTCCTCTAATTCCATTAGTGGCTTCAACACCCCGGATGCTGCATTATTGACAAAGACATCTAAGCGACCAAACTGTTCATCAATTTGCGCAAATAATTCTTCAATCTTTTCTTTTTTACCTACGTTAGCCTTCACGACTAACACTTTACTACCAAGCGCTTCTAACTGCTGTGCTGTTTCCAAGGCTGCCGACTTATTTCTCGCATAATTAATAACTAAATCATATCCATTTTTCGCTAAGCGAATCGCAATTTCTTTTCCAATTCCCCGACTACTTCCTGTAACTAAAGCAACTTTTCGTTCCATATTGAAATCCTCCTAGAAACTCTATATGCTAACCATTATATCGAATAGTTTCGTTTGAGACTACAAAGACTAACCAAGATGATGGAAAACTCATCAATTTTCATAAAATGGTTTACCTTAAGGGGGAACTCTCATGTATGTTGGTCGAGATATGACTGAATTATCAATGATGTCAAAGCATGATTGGACAAATCAAGAGTTGGCATATTTTCATCACAATTTACAACAAATTGCGCCTTATTTAAATGCTGAGGGAGTTACAATCCACAGAGAAATCATTAAGGAAATAGTGTCAAGAGGCGGCATGAACCATGAAGAAGCAAGCTATGAACATGGCAGTCGCGTTCACTTTGATTAGTCGTTTCATGAAAACTAAGGCAACACGAAATGCCTTAGTTTTTTATATGAAAAATAAATTTGGAGACCGCGTTCATGAGCGAGCCTCTGAGATTTTATAAAAGGTCACAGTGAAGAGAAAGAAGCGTGGTCACCATTTACACATACTAGATGGTGACGCGGGGGTTTCTTTTATAAATACATAGGAATAAAGGTTAAGTAGCGACTTAGCCTTTTTGTCCTTTCAGAAAAATCGATTTTATTATAGGATTAAGATATCAATATTTTGAGTATAGAAGGAGTCCATGAAAATGTTTGACCCTAGCGTATATGAAAATTTGAAAGTCGTAATTGAAGGAGAAATTTATGATCGTGATTTAGAAGGGGAAATTGCGATCATTGACAGGCAAGACCAAGTTAATTTAGCGACAATGTCTCGTACATATTCAATAACTTTTCAGCCGCTAAAATCTTCTCATCTTTATCACGCAACGGTTAAATTAGAGGCCGCCCCTGGTGATTTATACGGTGAGATATTAGAAATAGACGAAGGCTTCGGTTGCACATTATTGCTTATCATTAATGGTCCAATAAATGATGTTACAAAGATCCCTCCTCTTATTCAGGAAAAACTAGAAATTTTATGGGATAAGCGTCCAACAATTAACCAACAAATTTATTTTGATTGGACCAAAGAAATAAAGACAACTTATTATTCAAAAACAACTTTATATTTTGACAGAAAAATTAATGAAGAGCATATTTCAGATTTCTCAGAAATAATTAGTTTACTAATCGACTCTTTAGAAGTTGTGGAAGAGATCAATCAAACATAAATCAGATTTCCCAGACAAGATCACTTTATTTTACCTCTTTAGAAGTCGTGGAAGATATTAACCAAACATAATAATTATAGTAATCATAATTAATTTAGGAGCTGATATTCATGAAAGCAGTCGTTTACAATCAACAAGGCAGTCCCGATGTACTTGAAGTTGTAGAACTAGAAAAACCCGTAATTAAAGAAAATGAAGTTTTGATTGAAGTTGGCGCAAGTGGGGTAAACCCAGTCGATACATACTTCCGTTCAGGTTTACGTCCAGTTGAGTCTTTCCCCCAAGTTCCTCATTTTGACCTAGGTGGAAAAATAGTCGAAATAGGATCCGCCGTGACAAAATGGAATGTTGGCGATCGCGTTTGGGCATCAAGTATCAAAGGAACAGCAGCACAATTTGTTGCTTCTAAGGAAGAACAGATTTACCCTTTACCTGATCATGTGTCGGACGTTGAAGGAGCCGCACTAGCTATGGCATTTATGACCGCTCATCTTGCCTTGTTTCACAGAGCACAATTGAAAAAAGGAGAAAAAATTGTTATTTTCGGTGGTGCAGGTGCAGTTGGCCATGCTGCGATTCAATTGGCTCGCTCTATAGGCGCATATCCAATCGCAACAGCCGGCAATGCTGAAAAAGCAGCGATAGCAAAAGCCGCTGGCGCAGATGAAGTCATTATTTACACAGAGGAAAACGTTGCCGCAAAGGTTAAAAGTCTTACAAATGGTGCTGGAGTTGATGTCATCCTTGACGTTTCCCTAAGTGACAACCTGGAGCAGGATTTACAGATGATTGTTAATGGTGGGCGAATTCTCGCAGTAGGCTCACCAAAAAACAACACACCTGAACTCCCTTGGCGCTTACTAAACTTTAAAAACGTTTCCCTTTTAGGAATCCTACTTTTTACTGTCCCGATGCAGTATCAAATCGAAGCAGGAAACGAAATAAGTCGTCTTTTCGCAGAGAAAAAACTTACTGCCCTCGTCGGTAAGACCTACACTTTTAGCGAGGCAGCCAAGGCCCACGCGGCAGTAGAAAGCCACCAGTATAATGGAAGCATTGTTATAACGCCTTAATATCTCGATTATATGGGTAAACCATTGATACTGGATTAATTCCACAATCTAATCTTGGCAATCAGCTGTTAAATCAGGATTACAAAATATACATGTTTTTCCGATCTCAACCCTGAATGAAATTGTGGGCCGACTTCTTTCACTTCTCTGTTATGCAGTTCCTGTATAAGAGGGGACGATAGAACTCGCCCGATAATTCTCCACAGAAAAAAGAGGTTTTCCCATAAGTATCAGTGCACCTCGAAGTCATACTATTTATAGAACTGTATGTTTGTACAATATCTATTTATAGTAGGCTAAGTGACTGATCCTTTGCTTTGGGAAAGCCTCATTTTCTTGTTATTTTGAGATATGGTAGATATAGAGAAAACGTATAGGATGCATAGTGACAGCGTCTATTCTTATATTCTAATGCTCGTAAAGGATGAATCACTCGCAAAATGCTGCGAAATACCGAAACGAAGCTTTACTGCTACTGTTGCCGTAAAGCTTCGTTAGTAAAAATCTGTTATTTTTTCAATCTTTGATATAAACCAATGATTAAAATTGAAAATGCTATTAAATTTAGTGTTCTAGGAAGAATATTTATAAATGCTACAAAATCACTTGTACTGAAACCAAATGGTGGCTCACTAACGTTATCAATGATTAGCTTGGTAGTATATTGAGCAACAAAAGAATAGAGTCGGAGAAATAATAAAATTAGAAAGCTATAAACCCCTGCTAAAAAAGAGTATTTCTTAGACTGTATTAAACCAAATATTAATAAACCTAAGAAAATCAAATCAATTACTAAATAAAGTGTTTTTATCATTAGTTCCTTCCTTCCTCAATTAACTTGTTCCAATATACTCCGATAATAAGAGAAGGTGTTGAAACGACATTTCATCAACTAATGCCATCTTTACTCTAAGAACCTCATTTATTATTAAATCTAACTAACTCACTTACTATATATTCTTTTTCTAAACTTTCTCCTTCTTCTGCATCTAAATAAAGTTCCAGAATGATGGAATTAAAAGCCTTTCTAATATCTTCATCATTCAACCCTTTAGAGTAAAAAACAAATTCACTCTCATATTTTGCAATATTTTCACCATCGATATTTTGTTCATAACCATCACCAAACCAGTATCTTTCTTTATTATCTATTGTATTTACAGCCTCTCTCCAACTTCCACCAATAGGAAATTCAACTTTTCGTGAAAATTTTGTAGAGTGTTGAACTTCAAAAATAAAAGTAAATTTGCGAAAATCGTCTTTTGTGGGTTTTTCCAATCCATATGTTCCAACATAATCATATTCTTCTTCACTTAATTGTGAAACGATTGCTTCGATAGTTATTTTCGGTTCCTGTAAATTGTTACAAGCAGTAGCTAACAAGAGTAATATTATTAAGAAACATAACGTCCATAGTTTTTTCATATACTTCCCCTCCTCACTTCCAATCTACCATAAAAACCCAAATATTCTTTTGCTTTTCTCTCTATTAGTTTAATATTACTTGCCAGTTTTTAGGTAAAAAAACGAGTTACAACATTGCAACTCGTTTTTTTACTGACGAACTTTTAGTAAATTACTCTCTTAATTTAATTGCTTATAAAATCCTGTGGCTTTTCCTTCGAATCCTCTAAACTATTGCAACCGTTATATAGAAAAAACATTCATTGTCTACCTGAGAATTTTAACTCTCCGTTACCAAAAGCTTTTATTACTTCGTATTTCTTATCTAAATTAATTTGATATAACAATTGATCATTTGCTGTAATTTCTAAATTATCGTCAGTTTCTTTTTGGTTATAATAGATGTTTAATGTTTTTTCTTTAACATCAACATTGAAATTACTAAAATAGACCTTTTTACCATCCTTCAACTCATTTTTACCATTTAAAAATATGTAAATGGTACTATCACGTTCAAAATAAAGATGTGTTCCGTTATAGTTCTCTAATTCTTCAATAAATGCTTGAACATCTTTGTTGGCATTTTTTAAATTTATTTCTGAAAAGGAAAATTCTGAAAAGGATGGTTCGTGGTTACACCCCACCAACAATAATATTAGTACAATAACTGATAACAACTTTTTCAAGAAATCACTCCCTGATAAAACTTCTTCTTCAATTTCCTTCAATTTTTCCTTGTTAATTTTCTCCATGATAAAGACATTTTTACACGAATTGGCACGGATCCTGAGGGCGCTCAGAAGATGTTTTAAATTCCTTTGTACGTAAAGGCTCTCCATACATGCTCAAGAGGTCCGTACTTAAACCTTTCCATCCACGCTTTACTTAAGAAGATTTGAACAGTGAAAATTGCAATCGTTATCAGTATACCTACTTCTGGTGTCACTTTACCGTAAAAACCTAGACCATAACCGTAAAACAGCGAAATACAAATAACAGTTTGAAGTAAGTAGTTTGTCAAAGCCATCTGACCTACTGGTGCTAGAAATTTAAGCCGTGCCATCCATTTTTCTTTTTGACATAATAACGTAATCGAGCTGATGTAAAAGAAGGACATAACAAGCCCTGAAACGAGCGAGAGAACCTCTACCGTTGCTTCATGCAGGTAAAACGGTACGATAAACAGTTCCACTTTTAAAATGACAAACACAACAGTCATTAAAACGCCGATGATCAAACTGTTTTTCCATACTTTTTTAATCCACTCCAAATGCCCAGTTATATCGAAGAGTACCCCTTTTTTCCCTACATATAAGCCGATAAGAAAAATAAACAGCACCATTGGTACACTAACGATAAAGTTAGGTAAAACTAATGGTATCTCCTCCGCTAAACGAAACGTAAATATTTCTGAGAAACTGCCATTTTGAAAAACTGTAATCGATTTTTCTACTAAAGGTGAGAAGTCATTTATAAGTCCTGATTCTTCACCTAGGATGTTTTCCGCGAGGGACTCTATGAAGGTGAAAAATGCCAATAGAAACAGAACAGCACTGAAAAGTCCAATCGCCCAACTCTTAATTGTTTCCATTGAAGACCTTCTAAATAAAAGTAAGAAAAATGCTGCGAGCGCATAATTAAGTAAAATGTCGCCACTCCATAATATGAAAATGTGAATAAGTCCAAGAAATAATAGGAAAAAAATCCTTCTTGAATAAAGTTTTCCAACAGATAGCCCTTTAGCTTTCACTCGCTCCATAAAGAGAAAAAAACCTAAACCAAATAAAAATGAAAACGTCGTAAAAAATTTCCCTGTTGCAAAAATCGTAACAAACCAATCTGCACTACTGCTTAGTGCTCCTTCGAACAGTGTAACTCCCGAAAGCATTAAAAATAACTTTGGGGCCACAAAAAATTGCATGTTTACCATTAAAATACCTAAAAGCGCAAACCCTCGAATAATATCCAACGTGATAATTCGATCTGCTTGTTGAGTAGGTTGTAACCTTAGTGCCTCCATACCCTCACTCCATTTCTTCTTTTGATATGTAACCATTGCGTACAGTGATATGTATAACGTGTGTGTAAAGTGATATGTACGATTGTGTAAAACATTTATTCAAACCTAAAAACCGTCTACTACCAAAATTATACACGATTCGTCTGGTAATTTAAGTAATTTTTTTTGTGAATAGTATTCATTCTATTTTTTTGTGCCTTAACCTGCTCAATTTGCTCCATTTCGAGCTTAGATTGTACCCTAAATTTCTAGCGATGCTCTCTTACGACTAGAGTTTGTCTCCTTGCTCCAATCCCCACTTTTTTCTCCTCCTCAGATGGACAAAAAGGAAAAATGTCCACGAAGGGTGCCTGGCACCTTGAGCAGGCAACTTAATAATATTAATGTATTTAGGAGATACTCTCTGCTAGAGGTCATATTAGGAAGGAATGGTATAACAATGAGAGGGTTACATGTAAAGTGGTTTACGGAAGCAGAACAAATCCGTGAACCAATTGAAACTATCTTAACTTGGGACTTTTTTTTAATAACGATTATTATTGCTGCAGTACTTGCTACCCTACCACAACTCATCCCTTCCTTAATGGAGTTAAAGTTTGTAAAAGCGGTCGACCGGAGATTAGCTGCATTTGAACCATATACAGGTTTAATCTTAAAATATGGGACAGCAATAGCGATCACACTTCAGTTGTTTTGGGATTCAATTTTAGCTCCTGAAATTCATTTAACGTCCTTTTCGCTAGCGGTCGGGATATTCGTTGTTGTAATGCTCCTCATCCCACACCATATTGCAACAAAAGTTGGGGCACTTGGTATCCTAGTATTGTTTTTTGATGCACTATTACAAATTGGGTTATTTCACATTATAGATTATGGGTTCTATGTAGCGATTGCATTTGCTTTGCTATTACAAAAAACAAAGTGGGCAAGATTAGGCATGCCAGCACTCTATTTAGGAACCGGACTTTCTTTATGTTGGGTAGCTGTTGAGAAGTGGGTCTATCAAGAAATGAGTGTAGATATCATTTTAAACCACGCAGTTCCTACATTTGGATTTGATCCTGCGACATTCGTCTTGTTAAGTGCCTTTATTGAGTTTGTTGTCGGTTATCTTCTAGTCGTCGGTGTACTTAATCGTTTGCTAGCCCTCGTGCTAACCTTAATTTTCGTCTCAACGACGATGTTATTTGGAACTCTAGAAATCATTGGTCACTTTATGGTTCATATTATTTTAATTACCTTCATCATTGAAAACACAAGCTTTTATAACCCACCAGTTCAAATGCATAAACGGAAGATAGACCAGATCATCTTTATCTTTTTAAACTTCATCTTTGTTTTAGCAACGATCTTACTCATATACTACCGCTTTGCTTAGTGGTGACAACTTTTTTCGTTTATTTATGACTTGTTCATGATCGAAAAAACGGTTTGGCTAATAAATGACTCAATTTGGATAGTAAATCCGCTGATTCGGATAGTAAATCACTCAGTTTGGATAGTAAACCCGCTGATTTGGATAATAAAACGCCGATTAGTCATTTTATAGGTGACTCACTACCATATGTCCCTGGCACCAAAGCTATTTTTGGTGCTTTATTCTTGAATTCTCGTACTTGATGGCGCCTTTTTGGTACGAGGCACTGAAAAAAAGGAACCTAAAAAACAAAAATATGTCAGCCCCACAAAAAAGGAGACTGACATTTTTTCATCCTAGAAAGATCCCACCATAAAGTAAGGCGCCACCAATAACATAGGCTGGATGAACCTTTAACTTCTCAAGTAAAACATAAGCAATAACTACGATCGCACCTGTTTGGAGCAATCCTAATTGTAGATAAGACGTATCAAAAAAGCGGTAAGCCATTAACCCTAATAAAATAGCAATCGTCGGACGAACTAGACTTGTCATCGCTTTTACCTTTGGTGAATCTTTAAATTTCATTAGCAAGCTTAAAAGTGCAATCATTAATATTAATGATGGTGCAACGGTAGCGAAAACACCAACAAACGCTCCGAAAATACCACCTTGTTCATACCCGATATAACCTGCCATTTTTGTCGCAATTGGACCAGGCATTGCATTCCCCAATGCTAAAACCTCACCAAATTCGGCAACTGAAAGCCAGCCATAACGGTGAACTACTTCGTATTCAATTAGCGGAATTGAGGCTGGCCCTCCACCATAGCCAATTATTCCAGGGATAAAAAATGCTAGGAAAATCTCCCAATAAATCATCAACTCTGTTCACCTTCTTGTTTCTTTTTAGCTGGTCTTGTTAAAGCAAAAAGTAGGATTACTCCAATGATGAATGCAGGATGTACTCCTAACAAGCCAATCAATAAAAAACTGACGAGCAGTAAAAGTACACTTTTCCCCCAACCAAGTCCTTCTCGCGACTTCGCGAAAAAATCCCATGTAAGCACAGCCATCATTACACCAACAACAGGCACAACCGCTTTTGTCATGCCTTGAACCCACGCTTGCTCCCTAAAGGAGGTAAGCGATGTTAAAATCACAATCATTAAGATAATTGTTGGTACAATACTTGCTACAATCGCATTGATCATCCCTAAATAACCACCAACTCGATAACCGATATAGCCTGCCATTTTCGTGGCAATCGGACCAGGCAAGGAGTTTCCAATCGCTAAAATGTCACCAAATTCGTCTGTATCAATCCATTTATATTTTTCTACGACTTCTTTGTGGACTAAGGGAATTGAAGCTGGGCCACCACCATATCCCAGCATTCCAACACGAAAGAAAGCCATAAAAAGCTGATATTGCTTCATTAATTCTCCTCTTCTCCATATATTTAAGGACAAATTTCCTCAACGCACTTAATTACCAAGCGGCAATTGAGCCATCCGTCCTCGCTTCCGTTCCCCCAGCAAGAACGCCGGTATTGGGATCACGCCAAATGATTTGACCACGCCCAAAGGCCCCTGAGTTATGAGCTACTTCGATTTTGTGCCCCATTCTTGCTAAGCTCTGAGCAATATGGTTAGGAACTGTATGCTCAAGCAAGACTGTTTTGTCCTCCATCCATTGCCAACGGGCTGCATCCAGTGCGGCTTGTGGATTTAACTTAAAATCAATCGCATTCATCACCACTTGCATATGCCCCTGTGGTTGCATGAATCCCCCCATGACACCGAAAGGACCAACTGCTTGATCACCTTTTGTAAGAAACCCTGGAATAATTGTATGGAAGGTCCTCTTTCCTGGCTCAAGGCAGTTATCATGGTTTTCATCTAATGAGAAATTATGACCACGGTTTTGCAACGCAATACCTGTACCTGGAACAACTAACCCAGAACCAAAGCCCATATAATTACTTTGAATAAAGGAGACCATGTTTCCTTCACTATCCGCTGTAGCTAAATAAACCGTACCACCCTTTGGCGGTTCGCCTGCAGTAGGTGTTAATGCTTCATCAGTAATCAACTGACGACGAGCCACTGCATACTCTTCTGAGAGCAAGTCCTTCGTTTTAACACTCATCTTGTCTGTTTCTGTGATATATTTCAAACCATCACTAAACGCTAGCTTCATTGCTTCAATCTGCTGATGGTATGTCTTCGCATTTTCGCGCTCGCTAAACTCAAAGCCTTTGGCAATATTTAAAGCTAGAAGCGCAACTAAGCCTTGCCCATTTGGCGGGATTTCCCAAACATCATAGCCACGGTAAGATACGCTAATAGGGTCAACCCACTCAGGCTTAAATGCTGCTAAATCTTCTTTTGTTATAAAACCATCATATTCCCTTGAAAACTCAGCAATTTTCTCAGCTAATTCTCCTTGATAGAAAGCTTCTCCATTCGTTTCGGCAATTAGCCTTAATGTCTTTGCATGCCCCTCAGACTTCCAAACATCACCTACTTGCGGGGCTTTCCCATTTGGAGCAAACGTCTCAAACCAGTGCTTAAATTCTTCGCCTTTTAGATTATTTTTATAGCTTTGAAAAGCTTGATTCCAATAAAAACTAAGAATTGGTGACAACGGATAGCCTTTTTCTGCATAATCAATTGCCGGTTGCAGTACCTCAGCTAAAGGTAATTTCCCAAACTTTTCCGATAACTCAACCCATGCCGCTGGAACTCCTGGGACAGTCACTGGTATCCAACCAAACTTTGGAATTTCCTTGTAGCCTCGTTCTTTTAGCTTTTCAATCGAAATTGATTTCGGTGCTGGTCCACTTGCATTTAAACCATGCAGTTTCCCCTTAGTCCAAACTAGCGCAAAAGCATCGCCGCCAATGCCGTTAGATGTCGGTTCGACAACAGTTAAACATGCAGCAGTAGCAATCGCCGCGTCAATCGCATTGCCACCTTTTTTTAAAATATCTAATCCCGCTTGAGCAGCAAGTGGCTGTGAAGTCGCCACCATTCCATTTTGAGCATATGTAGTCATCCTTTGTGAAGGATAAGGATTATGGAGAGCATCGTATTGTAACATTTTGTTCAACCTCCTTTTGTTTATTTATTTAATTATATAAGAAAAAATTCGTTATTTCATCGATTTTCATTCGGAATACGAAATATTTTTTTATAAAAAATTTTTCGGTCGAGTTCTTGAGCAAGCCTCTTATACAGGAACTGGATAACAGTGAAGCGAAAGAAGTCGACCGATATTTTCATTCAGGTTCGAGAACGGAAAATGATGAACGTTATATGGGAGAGCATGGATAACTCTCCACTACTACTAAAAGTTAGACTTCGACTGTCCGCCATCAACGTTCAATGTCGCTCCGACGACCCAGGAAGCTTGTTCCGATGCTAGAAATAGAACAACGTTGGCAATCTCTTCTACCGTGCCAAACCTACCTGCAGGAATTTCACTTTCAACGAATGCATTGATCTTTTCTGGGTTTTCTTCAAGTCGCTTTTGCCAATTTCCGCTCGGGTGTAGAATGGATCCAGGAGCGACACCATTAACTCTAATTCCGTCCTTAATTACTTCATCAGCTAATGACTTTGTAAAAGAGATCATTGCAGCCTTGGCACTATTGTAGGTCGGTTTGCCACCAGCTTCACGACCAAATACTGAAGATATATTAATGATTGCTCCCTCGCCATTTTCTTTCATCACTGGTACTGCGAGCTTGCTAAAGTGAACAGCAGAAAAGTAGTTTAAGTGCATTGCTTCTTCAAACAATACAAGATCGGTTTCGATTGTCGTTGAACCATTGCTTCCGCCAACATTATTGATCAAGATATCAATCGTCCCAAAATCATTGATGACATTCTCAAATACCTTTTCACGAGCTTCGCTAGTTGTTAAATCCCCTTCATAGCTTGCATCTAAGCGGTTTTCAAACAGCGCCTTTTCTAAATCCTCCTGTGAGCGTGCCGCTATTGCTACAATCGCCCCTTCATCCTTAAAAGCTTTGGCAATTGCTAAACCAATCCCCTTTGATCCACCAGTAACTAAGACAATTTTCCCTTTTAATTGTAAATCCATCTTATCTCTCCTTAATAACTAATTGATTAAGCAGTGCTTCATTATTTTTTGATGCGAAACTGGAAACGGGTATGCTTTAATCTCTAAAGCTGAAACCCATTGTGATCGTTCATTTGGTTTTATGCCGATACTTAAAAGCTCTACGTCAAAAATTGTTACGTCCCATTTTAAATGGGAGAATACATGTTCAACATGGAAAATTTGCTGACCGATTGTCGTCTGAAGCGAAAATTCGTTTTGCAGAAATTTTTCAAGCTGCAACTCCATTAATTCTTCACCTTCAAGTTCGACATTAGGAAACTCCCATAAACTCGCTAAAAGTCCTGTCGTTGGTCGTTGGTGAATTAAAACTTGATCATTTTCATTTTTAATAAAAGCACAAACTAATTTTTTCTCTTTTGGCTGCTTTTTTTTCGCCTTAATCGGTAGTTCAAGCTGAATTTTCTGTTCGAAAGCCAGACAATGCTTTTGCACCGGACATATTGAACATGAGGGTGATGTCGGCGTACATATTAGTGCCCCTAGCTCCATTAGCCCTTGATTAAATGATGAAGGATCATCAATACTAATTAACGTCGCAATGATCCCTTCAATTTTCACCCTTGCCTTTTGCTTACTAATATCATCGTAGCTTGCAATGATCCTTGAGATTACTCGCATGACATTACCGTCTACTGCCGGTTCTGGAATTCCATAAGCGATACTTAAAATCGCTCCCGAAGTATAAGGGCCAACGCCTTTTAACTTTGATATTTCCGCCTTGGAACTAGGGACAATGCCATTATATTGTTCATGAACTTCGCGTACCGCTGTCTGCAAGTTTCTCGCTCGTGAATAGTACCCTAATCCTTCCCAAGCCTTAAGAACGTCACCCTCCTCGGCAATGGCCAATGCTTCAATAGTTGGAAACTTGTCAACAAACCGATTAAAAAAAGGAATGACCGTATCTACCCTAGTTTGCTGAAGCATAATTTCTGATACCCAAACTTTATATGGATCGCCATCCTGTCGCCATGGTAAATCACGTTGGTTCCCTTTAAACCAAGTTAGTAAATCGTCTTGAAATCTTTTCACTGATGCTTTATTTTCTAGTTGCATAATCTTCTCCTCTAGTCTTGAATCGGTTGCGTTTGAAAGGCCCAACAGTTTAATTTCTCTAAGCCACCTTCAATAAATCCGTCTAGTTGACTAAAAACTGGGTGTTCACACGATTTTCTTAGTTTTTTTAATGCATGATAGTGGGCTAAAGTAGGCACTTGAAACATCTCTACATAAAGAAATGGTTGATCAGTTGCAACAAACCACTCAATCTTTTCTGCACTAAACTCGGGAAGTTTATTTATTATTTCTTTCATTACTGCTTCATAGCCTTTAATATCTGTTTCTTTCACTTTGTATTCAATAAAAATTTGCAACGACGATGCGTTCATATTGCAAAACCCCTTTTTAAACTATATAATTTCGGGTAAAACTAAATATATATTAGATGATGGTGATCATTTCTCGATCACATTCAAGTTATCAAATAATACTGGAGGTGCTTATACTTTGGATACTGGTACACATGTTGTTATGGGCATTGCAATAGGCTCCATAGCAACATTAGATCCTGTCGTCGCAAACGATCCGCTTTTGGCCCAAACCGTAATGTTGGGTGCCCTTATTGGCTCTCAAGCACCTGATTTTGATACTGTACTTAAACTTAGAAATAATGCTAAATACATTCGCAATCATCGCGGAATTACCCATTCAATTCCTGCTGTTCTACTTTGGCCAATTTTGATTACCGCTATATTGGCTCTATTTGTTCCAGGTATAAATATACTGCATTTATGGCTTTGGACATTTTTAGCAGTCTTTTTACATGTATTTGTCGATATTTTCAATGCTTATGGAACACAAGCGCTCTATCCATTAAAAAAGAAATGGATTGCGCTCGGTGTCATTTACATTATTGATCCATTTATTTTCCTAGGTCATATTGCTGCGATCATCCTTTGGCAAATGGGTGCTCATCAAGCTTATACATTTTTAGGATTGTATGTTATTTTGATATTTTATTATATTTGGCGCTTTTATGCCCGAAATAAAGTATATAATACAGCAAAACAACAGCATCCTGATGCTACCCATATTTTTATTTCGCCGTCCTACAATTGGCAAAGGTGGCATATCGTCATTCGTACGAAAAAAATGATGTATGTCGCACAGGCAACAGGTAATCAGCTTAATTATTATGAAGAATATCCGTTTCAACCAATCCCAAATGACCCAGTAATTAATGCCGCCCTAAAAGATGAAAATTTAGCCGCATTTTTATCGTTCTCTCCTTCTTACCGATGGGAGGTCGTTGATGAAGGCGATCATCAAGAAGTCCGCTTTATTGATCTTCGCTACCGTAGCAAAGGTCATTATCCGTTTGTGGCGATTGTTCGACTTGATGATCAGTTAAATATTTTAAGCTCTTATACAGGTTGGATATTCAGCGAAGAAAGCTTACGAAAAAAACTCGAATTTGCAACAGAGTAAACTATATAGAGAATGAAAAGTAAGCAAATGTATTATTACTTTTCATTCTCTTTCTTTTAGTAAATGTTTAAATTTCTCATTTCTAGAGGCAAACTCATGGAGTCTCGCTCCATAATTTTCAATGAATTGGGTGACGAACCTTTCTGTGACAGCTTGTCCTTCATATTCTCTACCTGCTTTTGCCCTTGTTGCTTCGAAATCTTCCCATAATGCTTCTACCCAATTACGAGCTAACTCGTAACTAAGCTCATTGTTTTGCTCGATTAAGATCTTTGTGAGATGATCAAATTTTTCTTCCACTTATCTTCCCTCCTATTCATTACATTAATTTCATCTTATAATCCAGCTTTAATAACCCATACTAACTTTGTACCGCTAATAAGGAGGTTTTCACCGATGCGTAACAAAGAAAAAGGGTTTCCAAACCGAATGTCTTTCGACGGCGAGCCACGCGCAAAAGAAGAATACTCTTCAAAACGTGCTGATGGTACAATTAGAAATCATCCCCAAGAGCGGATGATGAATTCTAATCAAAAGCGAAAATAAGTAAGTAAAGAAGCCTTGTTTATGTTTGGATAAAACTAGGAGGTGCTTATCTTGAAACAATTTAGTAAAGGTCGTAGCCCTAACTATCAAGATCCGTTCCAATCTCCACGTGCCAATCCAAAACACTCGTATGCGCAAGTAAATGGTGAGACTGAGGTTAGTCTTCATAACTACGTTCTTCGAGTGCAAACACGAAAAAGAGCGTAGGGGTACAGGTTGCCTAATCGAAAATTTAGATTTTCGATTTAGGCAGCTTTTTTATTGCTTAATTAATAAGGCAATCGGAAAAGCTTCTTCCTCTTTCTCATTTCCTTCTCGGTAACCCCAAGCAAAAATTCCATTCATATACGAAATTTTAAAGATCGTTCCTTCTCCGTCATTAATTTCATACGTTTCACCAGCGTTGTAATCATCTGGATTTAACAAATATGATTTTGCCATGACTATTTTTCGTTCATAAACTGCTAACTCGTTCACCATACCCATTTGCTCTGCTTTTTTTGCTTTATCATTTAAAAGAGTTATTTCCTGACGAATTTCATATTCTGACATTTGACTGTAGCGTTTTTCCACGAAAATCCCTCCAAGATAGAACTAATTTCTTACATTATTATATCTAATTTTCTAAAATGACAAAACTATTATCGTTTATCCGCAAAGCATCAAACACCAAGCGGTAAAACATTAATAAATTTTTTCAGCCCTTTTTGGTAGTCTAGCGAATTGATCTAAAAATAAAAAACTGCACTCTACTGTTAGTTTAATGTCTAACAAGTAGTGTGCAGCTCTCTTACATTATAATAAATACGCTAAGACCAAACCGATGACCCCTGAGAATAACGAGTAGTATAGCATCGGTCCAATTGTCATGCGAATAATTGTCCCTTCCTTGCCAAGTAAGCCAACTACAGAAGCTGCTGCAACTACGTTTAAGACGCAAATCATATTGCCGGCATTTGCGCCAAGCACTTGCATACTTAGAACAACGGTTGGATCAACACCAATTTGATCTGCTACACTAAACTGGAACAATGAAAACATCATATTACTAAAAGTGGCACTACCTGAGATAAATGATCCTAACGCTCCGATTAAAGGAGCCACTAACGGCCACGATCCTCCCATTAATGCGGATGCAGTGTTCGCTAACTCAATTGGCATACTCTGTAGATTTGCATCATTTAAACCTGAATTAATAAAAATCCGAACCATTGGTACTGCGGTAAATAATGCAATTGCACTGCCAACGATAGCGCGACCTGACATTGAAAATGTTTCTACTAATTGCGCTTTCGTCATTTTATGAACAAAGAACGTAATTAAAACAACTAGGACAAACACCGAACCAGGTAAATATAAGGGCTGTAACGATGTGCCAATATCAGTACCTAAAATATTATTCCAAGAAATCTTAAAGCTTAATAACCATTGTTTTAATGGCAATACTTCAAGCCTTGTCAGAACTAGGAAAAGTCCGACTAATAAATACGGCACCCAAGCAACTAAAAGTGGTAATTCCTTTTTCATGCCCTTTTCCTTGACTTGGGCAGCTTCGCTTGCATATTCTTGACCAATCCATGCTTGTAACCAATCGGCTCTCTTTGGGAAATCCCATGTTTCCTTTGGTAAGAGAAAACCTTTTTTTGCGGCTGGGAGAACAATAATTAAGCCAATTAAGCCACCAAAGATGGATGGGAACTCTGGCCCTAAGAACGTTGCGACAACTAATGCTGGAAGCGTGAAGGCGAGTCCTGCAAAAAGGGCAAATTTCCATACTTTTAGTCCTTCTTTAAAGGAACGATTTTCGCCGAAAAACTTTGTTAACAGAAGCACCAAAATTAACGGTACAAAAGTACCAACAATGACATCTATAGTCATCACCTGCGCTCCTAATACGTGCATATAATCAAGCATCGTCATGTCACCTAGAAATGGTTGAACAATTGGTGCAATTTCTGACCCTTCTTGTAGTCCTTGATTAACTCCGACGATTATTGGCGTTCCTACCGCTCCGAAAGAAACTGGACTACTATCAGCAATTAATGCAAGTACAACAGCTGCCAGAGGTGGAAATCCTAAAGCTACTAATAAAGGAGCTGCGATCGCAGCCGGTGTTCCAAAGCCTGCTGCACCTTCAATAAAGGCTCCAAATAACCAAGCAATGATTATTAATTGTACGCGGCGATCAGCAGTAATACCTAAAAAACTATTGCGGATTGTATCAATCGCTCCACTTAGCTTTAACGTATTCAAAAGTAAAATGGCTCCAAAAACTATGTACAAAATTGATACGCCAATAATGATCCCTTCAAGCGATGCAGCCACAACTTGAATAACTGGTACTTTCCAATATAGAACAGCTAAAATCGCTGTAGCCAAAAGACTAATCGGCATCGCCTTAACAGCAGGCATCTTAAGAACAACTAAAAAAAGTAAAACCGCTATAATAGGTGTTAAAGCAACTAAAGTAGTAAACATTTATTATTCTTTCCTTTCATTAAATAAAAACAGTATTTTTAAACCGGTGACTTGAAGTACTTTAACATATTAGCGCACCAGTTTAAACCATATTTCTGTAAAATTAATATATCAATTTCACCAGTTGCTCTCTTAAACAACAAAAAATCCTATGATAGCAAGGATTATCTGTATCTTATTTATTCCCCGTCCCCTTCATAATAGTCAAGGAACTTTTCAATCAAATCAAAGGAAAAGCCGCGACGGTACAAGTATTGTTTAACCTTCTGATTTTTTTCCCAACCAATCACAGTTCGATATTTCTTAAAAGCTTTTTCCCCTTGGTAATTGATAGCATCCCATTCTTCATCGATTTCATCTTCTACTTCTTCATTAAATATTTTAAAGGCTTGTTTAACGATATCATGTGAGAATCCATTTGAGACTAATTGCAAATGTATTTTTTGATCTTGCTCCATGCGCGAAGTCTTTAACTTAGTTGGGTACTTTTTCTTGATAAACTTAACTGCTTTCTCTAACTGCTCTGATATAGAGTACAACTGGAGACTTTCTTCAATTTCAGCTACGCCAACGCCTTTTTCCATTAACTCTCGCTTAATTGACTCAGGTCCTTTTAATGTTAAATTAAGCCTCGTCTGGACAAATGCGCTTGCATATTCGTTATCATTTAAATACTTTTCTTTTATTAATCTATTGACGATCTTACTAACAACTTCAGGTTCTAGCTCCTTTTTTCGTAAATAATCCTGTACTTCTTTTACAGAGCGCATTCGGTAAGACAAATAGTTTATTGCAGATTGATATCCTTTTCTAATATGGTCTTCAACAACAATATCAGCAAGAAATTCCTTCGTTACTTCCAAACCTTTTCTTAAATTGTATGAAATTAAAATTGCTTCATCGACACTAAAAGCATACTCCTCATCTAGGAAAATATTGTAACGTTCTTTATTCTTCTTCTGGATCGTAATTTTCGAAATCACTGCCATCCTAATCACTCCTTCCCTAAGTATGGTTACTGGCTTTTTCCATTTCAATTTTGCATAATGGATTATAAGAAATTGTGGAGGTGTTTTCTATGAATATTGTGATATGTGGTGGCACTGGATTAATCGGTTCGAGTTTAGTCGACAGCCTTGTTAAAGATAAACATCATATCTACATTTTAACAAGAAATCCTCAAAATAAGAAAAAAATAGATAATATTACATATATAAAATGGTTGGGTTCTGATGATACACCAGAACAACATCTTGAAAATATTGATGTGATAATTAATTTAGCAGGTGAAACAATCAATAGCCGTTGGACAACTGACCAAAAACAAAGGATATTAAATAGCCGGATTACCGCTACTCGTAATTGCATATCATTAATTGAAAGGTTAAAGAAAAAGCCTGCTGTTTTTCTTAACGCTTCTGCGGTTGGGTTTTACGGAACATCACTGTCTTCCATTTTTACGGAAGAACAGGATGAAGCTGGGACGGATTTTCTAGCTACGGTTGTTGAAGAATGGGAGCAAGAAGCAAAAAAGGTCGAATTACTTGGGGTTCGAACAGTCTTCCTTCGCTTTGGAGTCATATTGGCAAAGGATGGTGGTGCCTTAAGTAAAATGATTCTCCCATACAAGCTTTTTGCTGGTGGGACAATCGGAAGTGGTCAACAGTGGCTGTCCTGGATTCACATTGAAGATGCCGTTAACCTAATTAAGTTTGCGATCGAAAATGGCGAAATTTCCGGACCACTGAATATTACCGCACCACACCCAATGCGAATGAAGGAATTCGGAAAAACACTAGGAGCTATCATTCACAAACCACATTGGCTACCGACTCCAAGCTTTGCCTTAAAACTGTTACTGGGCGAAATGAGTGTACTTGTCCTTGAAGGACAAAATGTAGTTCCTAAAAAAGCAATTGACCATGGCTTTCAATTTAAGTATCCCAATCTAAATGAAGCATTGAAAAGTTTGAATTTATAAGGTTTATCATGAGGCTGTCCAAAGTAAAGCATCAGTCACCTCGTTTAATACAAATAGATTAATGTACAAACATACATTACTATATAGTATCACATTGAGGTGTACTGCCACTTACATGACAGCCTATTTATTTTTCATTGAGGTGCGCAACTAATGCGACCGCTTTTATATAACATTTAAAGGAGTATAGCTATGAAAATTCTTATTCAAAATGCAACTATTTACCCGATTACTTCGCCAAAAACTGAAAAAGCTTCTTTATTAATAAAAGATGGGAAGATTGCTTTAATCGAAAAGTCCATTGAGCCGACAGCTGACATGACGGTTATTGATGGAACGAATAAACATCTTCTCCCAGGGTTTATTGACTCCCATACTCATTTGGGATTATATGATGAAGGAACTGGTTGGGCTGGGAATGATGCGAACGAGACAATTGACGCGCTCACGCCACATATTCGAGCAATTGACGGTGTCTATCCATTGGACATTGGTTTTAATGATGCCGTAAGGTTTGGAGTAACGACAGTTCATGTTATGCCTGGAAGTGCTAATGTTATTGGCGGGACAACTTCTGTCATAAAAACTGTGGGTAAGAATGTACAAAAGATGATTATTAGAGAAACCGCTGGCTTGAAACTAGCACTAGGTGAAAATCCCAAACGAGTGCATAGTACTTCTACTAAAAATAACGATATTACTAGGATGGGAATTATGGGTATGCTTCGTGAGGCATTTTATCAAGCGAAACAAAACCCAAATGAAGATGATCTTCGAATGGCACCAATTATAAAGGCATTAAAACGGGAAATTCCGGTTAGAATTCACGCTCACCGCGCTGACGATATCCTGACTGCTGTTCGCTTTGCTGAAGAATTCCAATTAGATTTACGGATTGAGCATTGTACAGAAGGACATCTAATTGCTGAAGAATTAACCCATTACCCTGTTCAAGTATCAGTAGGACCGACTCTAACAAGACGTTCAAAAATTGAATTAAAAAATAAGACCTGGAAAACATACAGCATATTAACTGAACACGGCATTAATGTTTCAATTACAACTGATCACCCTTATACTCCGATCCAATATTTAAATATATGTGCTGCTATTGCTGTTAGAGAGGGATTATCAGAAGAAAATGCCCTTAAAGGTATTACAATTAACCCAGCAAAAAATTTGGGCGTCGATGATCGAGTAGGGAGCTTGGAGGTTGGAAAAGACGCTGATGTTGTTCTTTGGAATCACCACCCGTTTGACTATATGGCAAGCCCTGATTTAACAATAATAAACGGGGAAATTATTTACAAAAAATAAATAAAAAAAGGGGTTCCATTTTTAGTTCAAATCGATTATGATGATAAAGGATTTTCAAGTAAACGAACTAATACATGAGTTAAAGCCCGTATTTTTGAAGGTAAAGTACCTTAAACAACGAAAATGGCTTAATTTCGTGAAATATCGCATAAATTGAGAATTTTTTGTTTAACTTTATGACTATTCTGGGTATAAAACCAATACAATATAAAAAGCACATGTACCGTACTCGCGGTGACAAGTTTTTAACGTGCTTTTTATTTTTTACTCTGCAGGTTGTCTCGTCGAACCGAGGTGCTGCAATTATATGTTTTGATAATAGTTCTATAAAGAAAAGAAATGGGAAGGCAATTGGTTGCGCCACCAGTGTTACTGGTCCTAGTGGGTTCGATTCCCACCCCGAATTTGATAGGCAATTTCATTAAATTCGAGGGGTGGAGCGAGCTAAGGCTTATTTTTCTGCCCCTATGTGGAGGGGTAAAAAATGATTAAAAAGCGCGATTTAGCAGATTGTCACAAGCTATATGAGTTAATGATTGATCCAGCTGTTTTCCCATTTGTTCGTCAAAAAGCAAATTCCTATGATGAGTTTCTCTTCTTAACAAAACAAACGATTGAGGCTGAAGAACGGGGTGAACTTATTTCACGAACAATCCTTGATGAGTGGGGTAACCCTATTGGAACAATTAATTTATTTGATGTTAATGAACATGCCGGCTTTTTAGGCACGTGGTTAGGCAAACCATACCATGGAAAAGGGTATAATAACCTTGCAAAGGATGCATTTTTTAACGAATTATTCTACGAGCTTTCAATCGAAGCTGTATACATGAGAATTCGCACAGAAAATATTCGCTCTAGAAAAGCCGCAGAAAAACTATCTTACGTGACTTTAGCAAACGAAACTCGAAAAGATATCTTTGATCAAATTAACAAAGACACAATCATATATGATTTATTCCAAATTGAAAAAGACCAATTTACGCTTTACCAATACAGACAACAACATGCACATGCACATGAATTAGAGCTAAAAGAAGCATAATAATCAAGTAGGAGCTGACTAAGTATGTCACTCCTATTTTTTTATGCACACAACATAGGCGTGTCCGCGCGGAAAACTGATTTTGACGCACTACTCAACATTTTTTGCGCTGAAATACTAAAAAATGGCGCAGAAGCTCATGAATTTGGCGCACGAACTTGGCTGGCACTCGCAGAGAAATAATATCGGTGCAAGCGAGTTGATTTGGACGGGGTTTACATTATGGTCCTGAATAAATTTATTATGATGTAAGCAAACTACTTGTGAAAATGCTTACTAAAGGTGGTAGAGAAAAATGGAAAGTAAAAAACAACGCGCTAGAGACGAACGAAAAACGTTAAAAAAGGCACAAGAAGTTCATTTCTTATCTGAGTTTAAAGCTGCTGACCGAGCAATGGAACGTGCTAGAGGAAATAAACAATAATTAAACGGGGTGTTTTCGAATGGCTAAAAATAAGCAAAAAAAAGCAGAAGAAGTAGTAAGTGATGGAAGAGATATTGAATTTTCACAAGAATTAGCTGACCAAGACGACCTAGAAGCTCAAGAGCGCTCTAGAGCAGCAGATGCTAGAGCCAAAAAACGAAAATAATTAATTTGAGGAATGACTAAAAGAAGTGAGCTCAAGCATGATATAGCATTTGAGCTAGTATCTTTAATGTCATTCCTTTTTTTATGCTCTTTTTTAATCAAACTTCATAAAGCGGTTTTCACTACAAACTGTTTAATCTGTTAAAGCAATGTGACAAAGGTAAATCGCAATGCGTACAAACTAGTAAATGGCGCACTGCCCTATTAATTAGTTAATTGGAGTCCGAGTGGCCTTTTTACTCGGACTCTATTTCTATTTTCTGCACATAAACTAGTAAGTGCGCATATCAATTCAATTTTTGGCGCAGGTATCTTTTAAAAAGGCGTAGAAAGACTAGATTTTTGCGAAAAACCTATACCGAATCGTGCACAATTATTAAATAAGCTCGCAATCTAAGGCAACGCGCACAAAAACTCATGCAATTCTTCAATTCATTCTTCTATTTCTAAATCTAGCTCATAAAGATGAATTGAGGTGGTTTCTATGGGGCGAAAATTATTAGAACAAATCATAACTCTATTTACTGCGGCTACTGGGGTTATGGCCGCTCTTGCATGGAATGATGCTGTACAAGCTTTATTTAATTCACTTTTCCCTTATGGCGAGGGCATCAGGGAGCGGTTTATATTTGCTATTTTGATCACAGCTATTGCTGTTTTAATCACGACGATTTTTGCAAGCTTTTTAGAAGAAGAGTAATACGCATCTTTCAGGTATTGTTTGCTGCGTGAACGCGATTGAGAGTTAAAGCCCTGCGTAAATGGCTCGTCCATGTTTTGATTATCAAAAAAAATCTTAACTAATTTTTTAACTATTCTTGAAAAAAGGTGAAAATGGAACAATTAGGTAGCAATAAAAGATAATCCTAGTGCTCATTTTCGATTATGGTGATTAACGGAAGCTAATCGCTATTTATCACGGATTAACACGTTTGCTTATCTATAGCGAACTTACTATCATTAAATAGTGTTAACAATTACTTTAAAGGAGAGTGACATATATTTTCATGCATAGACATTTCGGTGATCTGCAATGAAAAGTAAAAATACAATGGACCAAACAATATCTATAGAAAAACCAAAAGTAACTGACGGGTCATTAATGTGGCAGTTGGTATCACAATCCACCTTGGATTTAAACTCACCATATAAATACATTATGATGTGTGAATATTTCAGTGAAACATGTGTGGTTGTTAAAAAGAATGAGAACTTATTAGGATTTATAACCGCCTTTATTCCCCCAAAGCAACAAGATGTCATCTTCGTATGGCAAGTTGGAGTTGACCCATCTCAACAAGGAAAAGGTATCGCATCAAAAATGCTTGCTGAACTTTTAAAAAGAGATGTCTGCAAAAATGTTCGATACTTAGAAGCAACTGTTACCCCATCCAACCAAGCTTCACAATCTTTATTTCGAGGCTTTGCACGTAAAAATCAAAAAGAATGTGTAGTTACACCATGTTTTCCTGCCGATTTGTTCCCAGGAGAAGGCCATGAGGAAGAACTCACGTTTCGAATCGGCCCATTTATCTGAGTAAAACGATCTGTTAAGTATGCTTTTTTCAAAGTTTCCTATAAAACCGAGGAGGGATTTATTCATATGGTAAATCAAGATCTGAAAATATTTGAGGAATTAGAATCAAATGTTCGAAGTTATGTAAGAAGCTTCCCAACTGTTTTCAAAAAAGCAAAAGGGTATAAAATGTGGGATATAAATGGTAAGGAGTATATCGACTTTTTTTCTGGAGCAGGCGCGCTAAATTACGGACATAACGATGAGAAAATGAAGCAAAAGCTTGTTGAATACATCATGTCAGATGGGATTACTCATTCTCTAGACATGGCTACTGAAGCAAAAGCTACCTTCTTAGAGAAATTTAATGAAGTCATTTTAAAGCCACGTAACATGGATTATAAAGTAATGTTCCCTGGCCCTACTGGAACAAACACTGTCGAAAGTGCGTTAAAGCTTGCAAGAAAAGTAACTGGGCGTACAAACGTTATTTCGTTTACAAATGGCTTCCATGGAATGACTATTGGTTCATTATCAGTTACTGGTAATTCTGCTAAACGAAAAGGCGCTGGTATCCCTCTACAACATGTAGTAACTATGCCTTATGATAGTTTCGTTAGTGAAAAGCTCGACACCGTGGAGTATCTCGAACGCTTTTTAGAAGATAACGGCAGTGGTGTTGAAATTCCCGCCGCAATGATCCTCGAGACAGTCCAAGGTGAAGGTGGTATTAATGCCGCGAAATTCGAGTGGCTACAACGTGTTGAAGCAGTTTGTAAACGTTGGGGTATTTTACTTATTATTGATGATGTGCAAGCTGGCGTAGGTAGAACTGGTACCTTCTTCTCTTTTGAAAAAGCAGGGATCAAACCTGATATTGTTTGTCTATCAAAATCAATTAGTGGCTACGGCTTACCATTAGCTCTAACTTTAATTAAACCTGATCTAGACATCTGGGATCCAGGTGAACATAACGGCACATTCCGTGGCAATAATCCCGCCTTTATTACAGCGACTGAGGCATTAACGTATTGGGCAGATGAAAATTTCGAAAAAGATATTGCTGAAAAATCAGCTAAAATTACTGCATTTTTAAATAAGATGGTTGCTGATTACCCTGAGTTAAATGGCGAAGTAAAAGGTCGTGGCTTTATGCAAGGAATAAGCACGCCTATTGAAGGCCTAGCTAGTGAAATAGCTGCAAAAGCCTTTGAACAAGGACTAATTATGGAAACAGCTGGACCTGAAGATGAAGTATTTAAGCTTTTCCCTCCATTGACAATTAGTCATGAAGGATTAGAAAAAGGCTTTAAAGTAATCGAAGAAAGCGTCCGTAGTTTAGTTTCTTCAAAACAATTAGTAGCCAATTTATAAGAAATGCAGTTGCAGGCTAATAAAATAGATTATATAAATTCATAAAAAACATCGGCGTGCGCCTAGACTTTAGGCGTCCCCCGTCTATACTTATCCATTTTCCAAGGAGGAATCGTTAAATGAAAGTTGTGAAACTAGAAGATATCATAGGAACTGATCAAGAAATAAAAGGTGAAAACTGGACTAGTCGTAGACTTCTACTAGCTCGTGACGGCATGGGTTACTCTGTTCATGACACAATTATTAAAGCAGGCACTGAAACACATATTTGGTATCAAAATCACCTTGAAGCTGTTTACTGCATCGAAGGAGAAGGTGAAGTAGAGACGTTAAGTGACAACAAGGTTCACCCTATTACAACTAACTCTATTTATGCTTTAGATAAACATGATGAGCATTTATTACGTGCAAAAACAAATATGCGCATGGTATGTGTGTTTAATCCACCAATCACCGGACGCGAAATTCATGACGAAAATGGCGTATATCCGTTGGTCGAAGAAACAAAAAAATAATAATGTCCGCGCTTTAGACCCAAGGCGGATTTAAAAGAAAGGAGTTTGCTTATGATTAGGGCATACTCCTTTCTTTATTGTTTATCATTGTTAATATTTGTTTAAGAATGATTGCTACATTCGTATGCCTTGAGTAAATGACCGGCAACTCAGCTTCGTTTGCAAATTCTTTAATTGACCACATACAGCTATGGGAAATGTGTTGTGTCAAAACAACGAGAAAATCACTCTCTCGCAATATACTGACCGCATTAGGGTTTTTCATGGATTCGCACGATAAGATTTTACATGGATAGACCTCTTCCTCCGTCTCATATCCTTGAATATCACCAAAAATACCAACCGTTTTGCCACTAAGTGGTGAAAAGTCCGTTACTACTCCTTCTGAGCTTTGGAGGATAACTTCGTCTTCCTTGACTACCTCCTCTTCTTCTTGCTCTCCCACTCTTTCTCGTAAGTCTCTCACTTCTTCCTGCAGCTCGTTAACCAATCCCTTTAACTCTTTAATTTTCTGCGCCTGCCTTGCAATTAATAACTCGTCGCCAGTTGCATTTAACTGCTCTTCAAGACGACTATTTTGCTGTCGGAGTTTTTCATTTTTATTTTCTAAATCGGCTATTGTCCTTTTTTGCGCTTCAACCGTTTGTTGAATTTTACTATTTGTAGCAGTTGCCATTGCTAACTCTTTTTGAGTTTTTTCTAGTAGATGGCGCAGCTCTTTTTGAAAATGGCCTTTGTTTGTTAATCGTAAGATCGCTTCATCTTTTAAAAATGAGAAATAACCTGTTAAAGGGAAAGAGACTAACAAATACGTTAAAAGACTTTCTCCAATCATTTTCTCAAATTTTTGAGCGTCCCACTTTAAGTAATGAATTTGCGGAATGAGTTTTAACTGGACGAAATAATCAACAATCAAGAAAAAGAGGTATTTCTTAATTTCTTCTGATTCTTCTTGGGCAAGAGATTTTATCTCCTTCTTAATCCACTTTGTAATCAATTTCCGCTCATTTTTCCCCTTGTAAACAAAGCGCCGCGGTCTTTGTGGTGCCAATGAAAGATACCCATCTTCAAATGTCCGCAAAATATCCAGTACTTCCTGATGATCCATTTCGTCGATAATTTGTTCAAAGTGTACCGTAAAGTATGTATAAGCTTTCTGAAAAAAATCGTCTTTTTGCCGCTTCCAGAGCTTGTTTTGCTTTGCTAGCTGGTGTTCAAGTTCGATCTGCTCTTTGAAAGTCCTAGTCACCGCGAAATGGTTAGGCTCATCAATAATGACCGGTACTTCCTCACTACCAACCATCATTTTCTTTTTTCCTGAAAAAAAACTATCCTCAATCGAACTATGACTTTTTATTGCAATAAATGTTGGTAAGTATGTGGTATTACAACAATAAAGTGAAGGTAATTCAAAAAGATGCCCATAAAACATAATCCACGGTGTTGTGTTTTCCGCAAAGTTTTCTACTTTTTGCGCCCTCGCTTCGACTGTCTTTCCACAATGAATACATTTATGTGATGCAATTAATTCAATTTCAATCATCTCGGTTGACACCACCTGCACATCTATTTTTTGTTAGGAAAAAAGTTGGGACTAATCATTTGATTATCATATTCCTTATGAAAAATATGAGTCGTTGCAGGTGAAACAGGTGGGATCAACCATGTCCAATCACCAGTTAATTCACGAGCTTTTTGTGCCTCTTTTTCCTCAAACTTTCTAAACTGAGCTGCAGCAGTATGATGATCGACAATACTTACTCCCGCTTCCTTGAATGAATACAACACCGCCACATTAAGTTCGACAAGTGCTTTATCTTTCCAAAGACTACTTGCTTGCCTTGTATCAAGCCCCATAATCGACGCTACTTTTGGTAGCATATTATAACGGGTTTCATCGGCGAAGTTCCGGGCACCAATTTCAGTTCCCATATACCAACCATTAAACGGTGCTGCTGTATAATGAATACCACCAATCTCGAGCATCATTTCTGAGACAATTGGGGTGCTATACCATTTTAGTTGCAAATCTTTAAATGCTTCAATTGTTGGATGAACGATCGGCACTTCTAAGACAATCTCTTTTGGTATTTCAAACCATTGCGGCTGCTTCCCATTTGCTTCAACTACAATTGGCAAAAGGTCAAAATCGGTTCCTTCCCCCCTCCAACCCATTTCCATGCAAAGCTTAGTAAACGGGACTGATGCAGGGTCGCCTAACATGCCCAACTCTGTTTCATAACCAGCATAGCGAAGTAAAGAATAATTAAAAATTCGAATATAATCGGTATCTGATTTTTTCGGTTTAAAGATTGTTATAGTCGGAACGATCTTTCCATCATTTGTTCCAATTTCAATATGTCGAAACATTGCTTCGGCGACTTCTTTTTCTTGTTCAAGTTCCCTTTCATCAATTACCTGTAACGTTTCCCAAAATAGTCTACCAATACAACGATTGCTGTTGCGCCAAGCCATTTTCGCACCATACTCTAACTCTTCAAATGTATGTTCATAATAGCCATTAAGCAATAGTTCATTTTTTATTGCTGCAATTCTCAACGTTGCTTCTTGCTCGCTTTTATTTAACTCTTGATAGCATACTCTAATAAATTGCTCTGCTTGTTTATCTAACATTTCTTTGTTGTAATACACATTTTTCGACCTCTCTTAAAGGGAAATCCCCTTATTATTATATAATAGGTTGGTAATTCTGTCCGAATTTCGGGAATATGATTTATAATAAACATAGATATAGGAGGTGCGATGATGTTACGTTTTGCAATAAACTTTCTGTCGTTGAGCTTCGTTGTTCTCAATAACTATTTAGCAAATGCCTTACCTTTTAACAACCTTACAACGGGAGAAATTGCCAACCGCTTGACTGTTCTATTTACACCCGCAGGATATGTATTTAGTATTTGGGGTCTCATTTATTTTCTATTATTTATATGGGTACTTCGCAGCTTACCTAAAAAACGTCAAGACCTACCACTCTACAAGAAGGCAACACCTCTTTTTGTCTTAACCTGCTTTTTAAATAGCTTTTGGCTTTTCCTCTGGCATTATGAATATTTTGTTTTATCAGTTGTAGTTATGATCGCTTTCCTTGTGACATTGATCTTCCTTTACAAAACTGTAAAATCAGTATCAACTAGCTTTAGTGATTTGCTTCCTTTTTCCGTTTACTTAGGGTGGATTAGTGTTGCAACAATCGCAAACATTAGCTATGTCCTTGTCGATGTTGGCTGGGATCGGTTTGGATTCTCCGATATTTTTTGGACAATATCAATGCTTATTGTTGCTACAGTACTAGCTATTTTCTTTAGGGTCAAAGAAAATGATTTTGTTTATCCACTAGTTTTTGTTTGGGCATTCATTGGCATAGCAGTGAAAAATTTAGCCGTTGTTCCAATCGTAGCATACGCTGCATTTATTCTTGCATCATTTATTTTCGTTTGGGCATTGTTTGGACGCCGTAATCAGTACACAATCTTATTTTTCAAAAAATAGAAAAGCCATGGCGAGCAAGCTCACAAGCGAAGTGAACTTGCTCGTTTTCTATATTTACATAAATGAGTGAATTTCATAATTACCTTAATCGAGTTATATCAAACTAAATGTAGTTGCGAATGGTTTTAACGCAACTACATTTAGAACTTAGTAGCGAAAATATTGAATTATGAAATTCATTAAAATAATTGTATGAGAGGCGCTATTAAGTCAAAAAATATCATTAATAAAAAACAAGAGGTGTTTACCTTCAAACTTAAAGTAATGACCTATAATATTAGGCATGGGCGGGGGCTAGATGGAAAAGTAAATATACAACGGATTGCGGATGTAATTATTAAAGAGGATATTGACATTGTCGGATTAAACGAAGTCGATCAAGTCTTTTCTAGACGCAGTAATTATTTGGACCAAGGACGTTGGCTTGCGAATGAACTGCAGATGAATTTTGCATTTGGACCGGCTTTATCGTTAAGATCCGGGCAATATGGAAATGCCATCTTCAGTCGTTTCCCATTGACCAAACATAAAAATCATCTGTTCAAATTAATACCACCAATCGCTGAACCACGCGCAATTTTGGAGGCTGCAATCTCTATTGAAAATATCAGTATAATTGTAATCACTAGCCATTTCAGCATTCAGCCATTTTTGCATCGTAGGCAACTCGACTTCTGTCTAAACTATCCTAATTCACCATGTATATTAATGGGGGACTTAAATCGTGGACCACGCTCTAGTACTTATCGAAAACTATCAGAAAAATATATTGACTGTAGCGCACATCGTCCTTTTCCAACATTTCCTGCTAGAAAGCCACGGTCAAGATTAGATTATATTTTTACAAGTAAGCACTTTGAGATCATAAAGACCGATGTCATTCAATCAACTGCTTCTGATCACCTCCCTGTAATGACAACAGTAAAAGTGCAACTATAATCAAGACGTTCCTTTACAACTGCTTTTTATAGGGGACATTTTGATGCCCTATTTTGTCTAAGCATAAATGGATAGAATATCTGCCATCCTATAGATGAAATGATACCGCGATGAAGGAGTGAAACTATATGACGAACAATAAAAAACGAGCAAATCACAACAACGGCAGCCAAAAAGGTAATACTAATAATGAAGCTGTTAATACAGAAAACATCCTTTCACAAGAAGAACTTGAAAAAGCTATCTCTCCAACAGGACGCCAAAATTCAAAGCAATAAGGTCTCCGCTAACTAGTAAGTAAAATTCTACATTACAGAATCACCAAATAATGCTCGGAAAGCTCTTTGCTTATTTTCTCAGAAAGAAAAGCACCCTAGGAAAGACTTTATTAAAGTCTTCTCGTTAGGGTGCTTTTTATTGATTTGCCTTTTTATGTGTCTAACGATTTATCATGAGACAAATTCTAGTCACTGAAGAATAGTATCCTTCTATTCGAGTTAGTTTATTAGCTAACTTTAATCTTTCTTTGATCAGTGTCTAAAAGATCTTCTCGGTACGAATTGACAAGCTTGTATTCAGCCGTATCGGTCCACATCTCATCCTTCAATGGATTGAAGCGATACTTCACAATTCTGTATACCTGCCACACTGCAAGACCAACATTAAGCGCCAAGCTCAGTATCGCAAGTGTCCAGTTTGCTGCAGGGTTATAGCTTACACTAACGTTAAAAGTGCTTCCTAAAGCAAAGAAGTATGGGAATGTCATGACCCACATCATCCAAAATGATAATGTTTGAGCACGATTTTGCATCCAAGTTCCTTTTGCCCATAAAAGAGCAGGAACAGTTGCTGCTATATTCAAGGCTACGCCAGAGTAAAATGCGTTACCCGGAGCACAAGAGTATACGTATGCGATATTCCAAACCCCGTATGCTATGACCCATAAACGAGTCTGATCTGGCCACACCATATCTTTACGCTTACCACTTGTTGCGAAAATACCAAACCAACCGCAAATTAATAAAATATTTAGAATACCTGCAACTCCGTTGACGTAGTTCCAACCACCTGAGATATAGCGCATCCCATCAACAACACCCTCGAAGCCAACGAATCCAACCTGGAATTCACGTATAACCGCTTCCAAAATATTAATAGCCAAAATGGCTGGGACAAGCGTCAAGTACCATTTATGCTTCTTATGGTAATTGGTGAAACGGATTACCATATAAATAAGACTTCCAGCAAGGGCTGAGTAGACTTTAACCCATGTAAACCAAGAGGTAATTTCATTGCTACCCTTTAATAACCAAATTGGCGTAAGGATTACCGGTATAATCATAAACAAGATAATGCTTCCCCATTTACTTGCACGAGCTACCTCATTCAATCCGATAAGTATACCAAAAACTACGAACCACATCACTACATTATACCAGGGTATTGATTCAAAAAAGAACATATTGACCGACTCCTCTTCATCAAATTCTTTTGGTTTTCTGTAAATAATCGATATTTAGAGATTGATAAATAAACGAACAAGAACATAGTTTTATAAACAGCTGCAGTTAAGCAACTTTAATAAGAGATGACGATTATCTACGTCTTCCGTTGATTTAGTAATTCTTTTTAAAACATAACGAACGTTCGGTTTGTCTATGTGATTATCTTAACAAAGTTTTGAAATCAAGTCAAGTAGAGATTAATGGGATTTCTCTGATAATTCGACAAGAAATCCAAGTAGTTTTTTCACCACAAAAAAAGCGAGGATGCCCCAAAAGCTAAGCAATAGTTCACCTCAGCCACGATATCTAGCGTTTCGCTTAAATAGATACCGTACTTAACTGAGGTGAGCTGTCACTTCAGGGACACCCTCGTTTTAAATAATCTAGATCATGAATTTTCCGGAAAACCGTCGAAATATTGTAACCTTTTTTCTCGTTTAAATCGAGACTTATGAATTTTAATAATATAGTAGCTTCTTCTTTTCACTTAACAAAACTCTTTATATAGTACATTCTCACTTTCACTTATAATTATCTATTAAATAGATCGACTCCATAATATGAAGTTACCGTAATTGCAATTGTCCATATCGCTAAACTAATCGTCGTCCACACTAACGTCGAATGTCTTTTGGCACCTAAGGATATTGCAATGACAACGGCCAAGTGTGCTCCTGTAAGAAATGGACCCGCTAGCGATAAACCAGGGAGACCATATTTATTCCAAATTTCAACAGCTCGTTTTGTCCGTTTCTTTTCTTTTTTTGGTTGCTTTTTTGCTCGCCACTGTTGGAACTTATCAAAAAAGAGGATAAGCAAGTATACTGTAGATAAATTTCCTAAAAAAGATAATAGTCCAACTAAAATCGGATTTAATCCATTAATAATACCAATCGGGATAATAATTAAGATTTCAATCCATGGGATAGCTGCCAAAATAAAAATAACGATATACTCCCATAATGATAATAGAAACTCCATATAAGCCTCCTAAAGCTGAGATAATTTTAATTTTAACGTAAAGTGCTACGAGAATCTAATGAAGGGTACTTTTCTATCGTTACATCCAAACCTCTACTTTCCACAGGTTCCAGGAATTTGATCGATCACAATAAAGTTTAATGTTTGATCGTTCTCAATGTAGGTTAATTGTTTGAGGCTTCTCAGTATGGTCTAAAGTGTTGGATCGTTCTCAGTGAAGTTTAAATAAGACCTACCAGAAATATGATAGGCCCTCAGTCGCTATTTACGTCTTTTAAGCTCCTCAACTAAGTTTCTTCCTAACTTCTCGAGTCGCTCTTGGAGATTATCATCACGCAAAGAGCCGTCTTTGTCAAAGGCCTCATATGCGGCTGGAATCGTTGGGCTTTGTGGTAACGCCCAGGCATGGAGATTACGGCAAATTTGGTGAAGCGTATTGACTGTGTTAGCAGCACCTAATTTACTGCCAGCCGTAGCTATGATCGCCGCCAATTTGCCACTCATCTCCCTTGCACCAACGTAATCAAGAGCATTTTTCAAAACACCTGAAACACTGCCATGATACTCAGGTGAAGCAAGGATTATTCCATCAGCTGAAGCTATTTTGTTAATGAAATCCTTAACGACTACTGGATAATCCTCTTTATCTAGATCACCTTCATAAATAGGTAACTTCACTTCAGCAAAGTGAATGATTTCAACAGCAATTCCATGCTTCTCTATTTCTTTGACAACAATTTCAGTTGCTTTTCGCGTCGTCGAACTCTTCCTCGTGCTTCCTACTAATGCAACTATTTTCATGTAAACACCTCTTTATTTATCTGATTACATTCATTTTAACGAATCGAGGCTGTCCGATACAACTAATAGACATTAATAAAACTGCCCCCAATCGTTAGGTTTTCTCTAACAATCGGGGGCAGTTCAATACTACCTGGAATGAGTGTTTTTAAACTAATTAAAGGAAAGCCAAAATTCACCTTTCGTATCAATGATTTCGATAATTTCAGAAAATGGAATTTTAAAGGTAGGAAACCCGGCTGCATAAGGGCCAATTTCATATGGAAAAAAGTAAATATAAAGGGCATTTTCATCGACATAAAAAGGCTGATTTTCTGTAATACCTTGGTAAGCACCTGGAAAAACATAATCGTACTGCCGATCAGTTTCAATCATTTCCTCAATAATCGAACTCAGTCTTGCAATATAATGACTGTCTTTTTTAAATAGGTCACCAAGTTCATAGAAGCGGCCACTAATCATGTTAAGGTTTACGTAGGTTTTCATTGGCATGCCGTGGGCAGCACCAAAGTAATATTCATACCCGAATAATTCAATAACTAGCAAATGTTTCTTGAAAAAACTAACGTTAAAATCCCCAGTGTAGGTATATTCAAGTTGTTCTGTCGGGTCAATTTCTTTTACATTTGAAAGCTGTTTTAGCTTCTCGTTAACATTTACTTCTGCTTTTTGATTTTTGATGCCATCTACATGCGGATAAAATACTAGAAAATCTTTATTCGGTTCATATTTCTTTTCAAGGACCCGATAACGATTTGTTAGCGGAATAATTGTATTTTGTCTCCAGACTATTTTTCCTTTCCGATCAAAATAAGCAATTCTAGTATTTTTCATCGCTCTAACTAGTCTGTTTATTAACGCAACGCTGTCTGCTCCGATAACTACCGGCAGACCTCTTGCACGATTACCGGAACGATCAATAAAAAAAGCCTTGTTTGCTTGACTGCTAGAAGCAATTCCTTGGTCAAATTGTGATATGTGATCATAAATAAACTCTGTTATCAACTCACCTTTCCAGTTAGCAATGGCATACAGAGAACCAATATAAGGTTTAGACCGATCAATTGCTTTACCAACAGCGACACGATTTTCGCCCAAAGTTATTACGTCATTGTAAATCGGTTCAATGATGTACCGTCCTGCTCTATCAATTAGACCATACTTATTTTGAATGTCGTCTGCTTCATTTACAACCGCTCTCCCACTTTCAAAAGACTGAGCAGTACTAAACCGCGGTTGGATAATGACATTACCCTTTAGATCAATATATCCAAACTTTTCTTGTGGACCGGTTCGAAAGGACAACATACCCTCGCCATAATTGCCTACAAAGTAATAATTGTAACGACTCACCACATTGCCCATTCTATCTATTAAAGCAAAATGGTTATCGGCCATTTTCACTACTGCTAAACCATCTTTAAAATCAGTAGCCGATTCAAATTGTAACTCAATCGCAACATCGCCATCTTTATTTAAGTAACCGTAGCGAAAGTTCCCATAGGTATCTATATCAGAAAACATGGCTCGACCTTCTTGAAACATACTAATATAGTTGAACGGTCTTTTTGTTAATAAATCGCCTTGTTCATTAATAACATGAAATCCACCTTCAAAAACAACTGCAGCCCTACTTTCTGAAAAATCAATTGTGGACTCAAACTTAAATGGGATAATTACATTGCCACAACGATCAATAGAACCATATTTCCCAGCTTTCTCTGCTGTTGCTAAGCCATTTTTCTGAAAATCAAGGGCATAACAAAAATCAGGTTGAATTTCAAATTCACCCTTTTCGTTTATATACCCCCATTTTGTACCGTCCATTGTTTTCAACGAAGCTGGATAGACATATTCATTCCCCATACTCTTTATCTCCTAAGATTAGTTTTCTGTAGTATATGGTTAATTTATTAGGGGTGTGCCTAAATTATGTTTTTTAAGTTTAATAGTTTAACAATTTGGTAACAATAGTAGTAACAATAATTTTAGGGAGCTGATTTTAATGAGTTTATACGAATATATAAATACGATTAATGAAATGTTAGAGCAATCAAAAGAGGACACATGTGAAATGAATTTATATTTAAGTGAATTAGAAGAACTGTTTCTTGAATAGTCTAGTTTTTTAATTGCAAAAATTTATAGACAAATTCCCAATTCTTTCGTTCATGCATAGCTTATGGTTGTGTCGTTAAGAACGAAGGGAGAGGAAATTATGTATCCACATTTTCAACCGGTGAACAGAGTAGCACAGGATGCTGCGATGTATGATTTACTTGCTAATTACTATAAGTATCTAGACCCACAAAAACATATTCATTATTATCAACTTCATTTTATGTGTATGCAACAGCTTTGCCAAATGCAAGATTATAGTTTTAGAAATACCCAAAACCCTACACCTAGTGGGGCACCTGCAAAGGTTCGAGTACTTCATGCTTCTCCAGGCGCACCTGCAGTTGATATTTATATTAATGGCAATAAGACATTTGAAAACGTCACTTATTATCAAATTAGCCCTTATTTAGAAGTACCTGCTGGTTCTTATCGAGTAGAGGTCTATCCTACTGGGCAAAAGAACACCCCAGTTTTAACTGAAAATGTCGAGGTTCGTTCAGGTCGAAGTTATACGGTAGCTGCTGCTGGAAGACTTGCTGATATTCGATTAATTGCAGTTATGGACACAAGAAAAATGGTACCAAATAAAGCAAAAGTCCGCTTCTGGCATTTATCTCCAAATGCTCCTGCTGTAGATATAGCAGTTCAAGGTGGCGATGTCCTGTTTAGCAATGTATCTTTTGGTAGAGCTGCAGACTATCTAGAAGTAGATCCAGGAAGGGTTACTCTTGAAGTTCGTGTTGCTGGAACAGATAATGTCGTTTTAACTTTGCGTGACATAAATTTAAAAGCAAATGAAGCTTACTCAATTACAGCATTTGGTCTTGTTGACGGCACACCACGCTTAGAAGCGCTAATTTTACAACCATAGTCATATTTTTAAATGAAAAGCTACCAATTAGCTGAACTCCACTTGTTTGATAAGACTGGCAAGTGCAAGTTTATAATTGGTAGCTTTCTTTTGTTTTGAGTTTCTGCGCCAAATTTGGTTACTTGTGGGCTTTTTTCTGTGCTAAAACTATTTCACTAACCCATGCTTGAACGCATAAATAACTGCTTGCGTCCGATCGTGGACTTCGAGCTTTCCTAAAATATTGCTGACGTGAACCTTCACCGTTTTTAGGGCGATAAAAACTTCATCGGCAATCTCTTGATTTGTTTTCCCTTCGGCAAGAAGCAGTAAAATCTCCATTTCCCGTTCTGTCAATTGTTCATGTGGTAGGTCGACTTTCTTTTGACGCATTTTTGTCATCATTTTCCCTGTCACTTCTGGCTCTAGGATCGTTTGCCCAGCGTATGTCGCTCTGACAGCATTGGCAATTTCACTCGCTTTTGATGTCTTTAGCATATAGCTTGTTGCTCCTGCTTCTAGTGCCGGGTAGACTTTTTCATCATCAAGAAAGCTCGTCACAATGATTACCTTTGCCTCTGGCCACGCCTCAACAATTCTTCTCGTTGCTTCAATCCCATCCATTTCCTTCATCACTAAGTCCATTAAGATGATGTCCGGGCGGAGCTGTAAGGCTAGTTCTACTCCACGAGCACCATTATCAGCTTCACCGACAACTTCAATATCCGGCTGTGCAGATAAATATGCGGTAACACCGATCCTTACCATTTCATGATCATCAACAAATACTACTTTTATCAAACTAGTCACCCACCATTAATGGAACCTTCACTTCTAATCTAGTTCCTTTATTTTTTAGACTTACTACCTTCAGTGCACCACCAATTTCCTTCGCACGTTCATGCATGTTTTGCAATCCATAGGACCCTGCTTTTTCTACGCTAACATCAAAGCCAACACCATCATCTGCAATTCGTAAAATAATTAAGTCGTCACGGTTAATAAGAAGTACTTCTAGGCTAGTCGCTTTTGAATGACGTAATGTATTTGAGACTGATTCCTGCAAAATTCGAAAGAGATGATCTTCGACACCTTTTTCTAACGGTACCGCTTCAATTTTCCATGAAATCTCCATCCGTACCTTTTGCGATAGTTCACTTAAAAGTTCTTGCATTCCTTCTTGAAGAGACTTCCCTTTTAGCGGTACAGGTCGCAAATGTAATAAGAGTGCTCTCATCTCAAGCTGTGATTGATGGATCATTTCTTCTACTAGTTTTAATTGCTTAGCTTCGTGGGCATCCTCTTCCTGCTTCGTTTCGGTTATTGCAGACATTAGCATTGACGCAGCGAATAACTGTTGGCTAACCGAATCATGAAGTTCCCTAGCAAGACGGTTCCGCTCTTGTGAGATGATTTTTTGAACAACTTTTTCTTGATCAATCGCTTTTTCACTCGCAAGCTTTTGTGCTGTTTTGACTTGTTCAGCCATTTGTTTTTGAATCGTTTTCACCTTGTTGAACACTGGTTTGAGCTCATCAGGATAAGCTGCTCGTTCCTCTTCAAGTAACCTACCTTGCTCTAGCTGTTGCAGAGCATCTTCAATCATTTCTAACTGTTTTTTATAGGTCGAGCTACTCGAAAGACCAAAAATAATTCCAGAAGCAATCGCGACTCCAGGAATAAAAAAGAATACCGGTAAATCGATAATTTTCGCTTCTAGTAAAAAGCTCCAATTTTCCACTGGAAAAACTGTAATATATATAACGGTAAACAAAGTAAAAAGAATTAGAGAAAACAAGATACTCCAGATCAATTGTCTCTGAACCGACCTCATATTCTTTTCACCTCTAATCTACCAATTCCCATCGAAGTTATTATTTTAATTTTTTGTAAAGCAATATCATAATTGTCCGTTCGATAAATTAAATTTTGATTAAAGAGTTTTTCATTCGCCTCATCAAAAATGATCGTTGTTCCCGTTAATGCTGAATGCGATACGCTTACTTCTATATCATACGGAACGAGAATTTGAATATTACCAATAAAATTCCGAATCGAAATAACGGCTTCACCTTTTGGCAATACCGTATTACTTATATCAATTCTTGTGTCGCCAATACCTGTTTGAATATTTACATCATGCCATTCATAAATATCGTCAGGGGTTCTTTGGCGGCCATAAAACATATTTTTCAAGAGATGCTGTGGCCTAATCATCCTAGTGCCACTATTAACTAAATCCTTAATCACTGGCTCAATTAAAACTGGACGACTTCTTGACTTATAAAAATAAAGAAGTACATAAGCAACGACTGCAAAAATCAAAAATTTAAATACGAGCATATCAATCGCTGTAAAAAATAAAACTAAGCAACCTAGCCCAAAAATTAATTTCCCAGAAGAGCTATGTAGCCTCTTACCTCCAAAATAAAGCAACACACCTGAAAAAATCACCGAAAAAACTAACCCCTGATTAAAAAAGGTAATTTCAATGACGAGAAGAAGTAGTCCTATTAAAATGGTCCAGCTAATATAATCTGTTTTGTTATGATTATCCATAAAGGTCTCTCCTCGGTTAATGTGTTTAAGGGGCTGACACTCTAGTAATGTCAACCCACTGTTATTAGTTTTACTATTTAAAACTATATCATGTTTTTACTGAGAAATAGAACGACTTTCCTGATTTTTTAATTCTTTTTCTAGTTGGGCAATTCGGCTATCGATCGTATTGCGATGATATTGAGAGTTCGCTTGATGCTCTAAACGATCAAGATAACGATCCATTTCATCAAAACGTGAGCCTACACTTCCTGTATAACTATTGTTGTCAAGCATTTGATTCATGCGATGGTTCGCACGGGTCATGTTTTCACGTCCCATTAATTCCATTCGTTTAATATGCATATCTTTAAGCTTATGTTTCATTTCTTCGTATTTTTGCTCAAGTTCGTAAAGGTGTGAAGTCGCTTGATCTAGCGAAAGCTTTAAACGGCTAGCGCGTTCTTCGTAGTGAGTTTGTTCTTGGATGGCAAATTGCATTAATTCAGTTTCACCAGCTTTTGCTGCAATATCTACTTGGTATTTACGTTTATCAGCTAGCTGACGCGCCTCATGATACTCACGCGTGAACTCTTCCTTTAATAAATATTGTCTTTCCACTAACTTTCTAACCTTTTCAACTTCTTTTTCACAATCTCTTAAATATTGATTTAAAACTGAAATTGGATTTTTTTGTTCCTTTTCGTCTAGCATTTCATGAACGTCAGCTGCAATTGTGTTTTTAATTCTCGTAAATAAGTTACTCATTTTCATTCGCTCCTTTTAGTTAAGTTTTTTAAAATAATTAGAAGTTTCTTTTCAATTGGGCCCATTCTTTTTCAAAATTGACGAATGGATCTTTAGACTCTGCTTTGTCTTCAAAAGTAATTTCCTTCTCTTCATTCCACTTTTTGTAGACAAAGTAGAGAACGACAGCTGCCATAATACCGGCTAGTGCAGGAACATTTGAAACTGTTATTGAAAACAAGATTAGCCCCAGAATTGCCCACCCAACTTTACTCGATGATGTGTCAGCCTTCATAAAACCTTTAAATGCGTAGTAAAGAATAGCTATACTAATGGCGAACATCGCAATCGGTCCTACGTTGGCGATAAGGATGATGGCAGCAATACCACCTAAAATAAACAATCCAAATTTTTTCATGTTAACTCCTCCCTTCTTATGACTCTATCTTACCTAGATTTGAAACTTCTCATAATGAGCCTCAGGTGTATTTTTAGTAAGACTTGAGGCGTACTAGTTTCTAAGTATTGGTTGGTTAACATGAAGGCATGGACAATTCGTAACGATATTCACAAACTGTGCGAAATGATGCGTATGTTGCTTAAACCCAGTCATAAATTGTCTGACCTAGTGCATAATTCGCAGCTGAGACGTAGAGGTAATCCTCAGTTGGTATTACCCCTTTCTGTAAAGTAGATTTGCTCAGTAAATCGCCTGAATAAACAAGCAGAAAAAGGAGTAGCCACCATAACGGTGACTACTCCTTTTTGCTTCGTATTAACTTACATTATCTTTATTTTTCTGCTTATACTCATTCGTCCAGTAGTCGGCATTTTTAATACCTAGCTTTTCTGGATCGAACACAGGGTCAAGACCTTGTTTCTTTTGGGCTTCATAATCCTTTAAGGCTGCTAATGCTGGTTTTGCTAACATTAAAATAGCTATTAGGTTAAGCCAAACCATCAGCCCTAAACCGACATCACCCAGATCCCAAACTAAACCAGATTCTCTAATTGCCCCAAGGAACGTTGCTCCAAGTAAAACTACTTTTAAAATAAACATTGCGATCTTAGGATCTTTTCCACGAGTTAAATACGCAATATTTGTCTCTGCCATATAATAATATGCCATAATTGTAGTAAAGGCGAAGAAGAACAGCGCAATTGCTACAAACCCTGAACCAAAACCTGGCATCACCGATTCAATCGCTGCTTGTGTATAACCTGCACCCGGTTCAACACCAGGTAAGTTGTTAACAATATACGAGTCATCGGCAGCTTTTGTATTATACATTCCTGTAATTAAAATCATGAACGCAGTTGCTGAACAAATAAATAATGTGTCAATGTATACAGAAAATGCTTGAACTAAACCTTGCTTTGCTGGATGCGAAACTTCGGCAGCAGCTGCAGCATGAGGACCAGTTCCTTGCCCTGCTTCATTTGAGAATACACCACGTTTTACTCCCCACATTACTGCTAACCCTAACATTCCCCCAAAGGCTGATTCTAAAGCGAATGCACTTTTTACAATAAGCATAAATACTTCTGGAAGTTGCGAAATATTCATCGAAATGATGATAACCGCTACGAAAATATAAGCAAGTGCCATAAACGGTACGACATATTGAGCAACCGTTGCAATCCTTTTTACTCCACCAAAAATGATAATACCAATTAAAACTATTAAAAGAAGTCCAGTAACCCATTTTTCAACACCAAATGCATTGTCTAAACCTGCAGCAATCGAATCTGATTGAATTCCAGGCATTAATAAACTCATGGCAAGAATAGCTGAAAAAGCAAAAATAATCGCAAACCATTTCCAACCAATCCCTTTTTCAATGTAGTAGGCTGGTCCCCCACGATATTGCCCGTCTTGGTTTACTTTATAAATCTGCGCTAATGTAGACTCGATGAATGCACTACCAGCTCCGATAAATGCAATTGTCCACATCCAAAAAATAGCTCCAGGTCCACCAAAGGCGATAGCTGTAGCTGTACCTGCAATGTTCCCTGTTCCTACCCTACCTGAGAGTGCAATCGATAAAGCTTGGAAAGAAGAAACCCCTTCTTTTGAGCTTTTCCCTTGAAACATAAGTACTACCATTTCTTTAATATGTCTTACTTGAAGAAAACGCGTTAAAACGGTAAATAATAGTCCAACTGCCAAAATGAAATAAATAACTGGTGTACTCCATAAAACACTATTTAACCAATCTACCACTAAATTCATGGAAACCCCTCCTTTTTTAAAAACTTATATTTCGAATTATAATTTGAATTCAGAAAATTTACAATCCTTTAATTTGGTAATTTGAAAAAGAAATTTTTCGACCTGGACACTTCATACTTTCGACAATTGGGTAAATAGGACACCCCTAACTAGGTTTGTCAGTACATCCATAACAAAAACACATTCTTTCCGTATAAATGCCTGCTTAATGAAAGGCAATTTATCGAAAGAATGTGCTTTTTTTACAGTGACTTTTCGTAAATATTAATGAGAAAATGTTTTTTGTCCCGAGAAAGTGCAATTTTGTTATACCCGTTACGTTCCCAAAAAAGGTTTCCACGTTTATTTTGAACTTGTGCACAGAGTCTAATTTTATCTATTGATTGCATTTGTCGTAGCTTCTCTTCAAATAATTGATAACTCTTATAGCCAGTGCCACTTTTTTGATAGTTTTTATGAATAATAAATAAACTTAACCAACAGTAGCGATCGTAAGGATTGCCAAGAATATAATAAATTAACCCAATACAATCTTCTGCCTGTTTAATATAATAAAAGCTTGCGCCCAAAACACTGTTCTCAAAAATTTCATTGATGATTTGCTCTCTAGTTAGTACCAACTTCCCTTCCGCATGATGAAGAAAATACTGATCAGAATTTAAAATGTCCTCCTGAATAATTAGGCTTTCCTCTGCAAGAGGATCATCCATTGCTTCTAAATATAACATTCGTTTCACCCTCTTTTGGCTAGACTCGCTTCCTAACAGCATATGATCTAACTAAAGAGGGTGTTCTCATTATGGTCACCTTTTTCGGGCTGCCATTGCTGTCTAATTAGTAACCCACATTCTACCAATATCACTTTTTCGGGATCCATTGCTACCTATTAGTGACCCACTTTTTCCAATAGCTACTTTTTCGGGATCCATTGCTACCTATTAGTGACCCACTTTTTCCAATAGCTACTTTTTCGGGATCCATTGCTACCTATTAGTGACCCACTTTTTCCAATAGCTACTTTTTCGGGATCCAT
>NZ_JBKBWN010000017.1:0-81529 GCF_046314235.1 Anaerobacillus sp. | reverse complement strand
GTTCCGCCAGGAGCATAGCTGGGTAGCTACGTGTGGAAGGGATAAGTGCTGAAAGCATCTAAGCATGAAGCCCCCCTCAAGATGAGATTTCCCTTGGAGTTAATCCAGTAAGACCCCTTAAAGATGATGAGGTTGATAGGTCTCGGGTGGAAGCACGGCGACGTGTGGAGCTGAGAGATACTAATCGGTCGAGGACTTATCCTATAAATAAGAAGCGAATTCTTACTCAAGTCTTAAATGTGTGTTATCTAGTTTTCAGGGAATGATCCTTGAATTTAATATTTACTGCTCAATTTAGTGGTTGTGCTCCTGCGGTACTCCTTGCGTCGTATCCTCGTCGCAAAGCTGCATGAAGCAAATCATGAAGCATTTCAAGATGTAATTGAGGTCAGTAGCTTGTCTAGTGGCGATAGCGAAGAGGTCACACTCGTTCCCATGCCGAACACGATCGTTAAGCTCTTTTGCGCCGATGGTAGTTGGGGGTTTCCCCCTGTGAGAGTAGGACGTTGCTAGGCATACCAAAACACATTCATTGCGAATGTGTTTTTTGTTTTGTAATAAAATTAAATTGGGTTGTTGCATTAGGTTGTGTGCGCCTGCGTCTGATAGTGAAGCTTCGAAGTAGGCTTCCTCGGCGCAAAGCAGCACGAAGGAAACCAATGAAGTATTTCATGAAGTGAGTGAGGTCAGTAGCTTCCCTGTGAGAGTAGGACGTTGCTAGGCACAAAAAACACATTCATTGCGAATGTGTTTTTTGTGTTTTAAAGGTATTTCTGCGTCTACTAGCGCAGCTCCGTAGAAAATTTCCTCGACGCAAAGAAGCACGAAGGAAATCAATGAAGTAACTCATGAAGTGAGTAAGGTCATCAGCTTGCCTCCGTCTACTCGTAGTGATTCAAAGTACTTCTTCGGCGCAAATTTGCAAGAGGAAAAAACAAAAAAACTCATAGTGACATCTCAATACACATGAGAAAAATTGCTATATTTTCAATAGCAACCAGATTGAAGTTCAGTACATTAGGAAAGTTTAAGTTTCTTCGTTTTGACTTTTAGACTCGATCTCTTCTTGAGAAGAGATCTTTTCTCGATGCATCTTATTATGCTTTTTAATGGATTTAATCATTCGATAGTTAGCTTTATTTTTTAACATTCGAAAGCCCTTGTAACCAGGCCTTGAGTTCGCTTCGATGATCCATACTTTTCCAGTTTGATCAATTCCTAGATCTAATCCCCAAATAGTTTGGTTATTAAATGCTTCACCAAAAATACCTGCTGTTTTTAACACAATTGAGTGTAGTTTTGTATGAATATCTTCCACATCGATTTCATCTTCGAAATCGATGTTTGAATCGAGTATCGCTTTGTTAACCTCTATTACTTTTGATTTTGTCCGTAAATTTGTGATGAAGAATCCTTTGTTTGCTACCTTCGCATACATTCCAGTAACAGCCCAATCAAAGCCTATCTTTCGTTGGACAATTGCCCGTATATCAAATGGTCTATCGTTGATTTTTGCTAGCGGAATATATTGTTGCACGAGAAATTTACGAGATTTAGTGATTTTCTTAACGCGACCATAAAGCATTGATACATCCTTAAATATTTCCTCTTTTTTAGAATTGTGTAGAACGTACTGTGCTTTATTTTCCGTTATTTTAAGAACCTTATAACCGTTAGATCCAACTCTTGGCTTGACAATGATTGTTTTATACTTAGAGAGCATCTCCATGAAAGTAGTTTTATTAAACCTTTTCGTTTCAGGCATGGCATCAGCTAATTCATCATCACGCAATAATAGATTATATTTACTATATTTACTATATTTGCTCTTTTTTTCTAATATCATAGGGGCCTCCTTACTGCTTTATATCTAACATATTCAGCTAGGAAGATGAGGTATAGGTATATAGTGTAACTAAATAAAAAAACACTAATTATTCAGGTGTATAAAACCATTTTCGAAAGTATCTTTTTTCCGGTTTGCCTCTGCCCCTTCAATATGATTTGAATACTATGCAAGATAAGCTTTCTACTAATATGTATTGATAGGTATTACTTTATTGCTTTAGGTTGTCATACAAGTAACGAACGTTTTGAAACAAATGAAAATGACAAATAAGGAAGTGTTAGAGATGCTTGATATTGTAACCCTCGACCTTAACTTTTCTCTGAGTAATGAAAACAAAGTATTTGTAACGAAAACTCTCTGGGAAAGATGGGACTTGCAGCCGAACACGCTATACCGTATTGCTTTTGGAAATAGACGATTTGAGACTTTACTCCAACCTATAGAAGGAAATAAAACTGAAATGTTACTTTCTACAAAAAGCGTAATAGATCTGCTTATTCCGTTTCCTAAGCAAGTACAAGCGAAAATTTGCGGAAAAGAAATTAAAGTTGGTCCTCTAATTGCGCTGTTCACTCAAGCAAAAAACAAAACAGCTATGAAGATGTTTAATAAGTTGGTTTCATCCCCAGAGAATACTTCGAATTACACATGTTTATTTACTATAAATGATGTTAATTGGAATTCAAATGAAATAGTAGCAACATTTAGGGGGAAAAATCATTATTATAAACAAAAAATCCCTATCCCCGATGTTATTTATAATCGTGTTTTAGGTAGGAAAAACGAGGCAAGTAAAAAAATACAAAAAGCCTATATTAATTTTGAAACTCATAAAGCGAAAATTTTTAATCCATGTTTCTTTGATAAAATGACAATTCATCAGATATTAATCGAAAACAATCGAGCTGCTCAATATTTACCTAAAACTTTCTTTACACCGACGTATTCTAATATTGCCTACCTCATCCAACAATATCAAACCGCTTATTTAAAGCCGAAAAATGGCTTAGCAGGTCGTGGTATTTATAGTATTACGAAACATGGAGATCAGTATATCTTAAACAACGAGAATAGTGTAAGTATGCACAAAAGTTTAGTAGAAGTATTAGAAGAGATTAAATATCCTCAAAAAAGCAAACGCTATTTAGCCCAACAAGGAATAAGATTAATTGAATATAAAGGTAGAAAGCTAGATTTTCGCATAAATATTAATAAAAATATTGAAAATCAATGGGTGATCACCGGAATAGCTGGAAAAGTGGCCGGTAAGAAGAGTGTAACTACCCATGTACGTTTAGGTGGTAAAATATACTCTTGTGATGAAATCCTAGCAGCAACTTTTGATGAAAAGGCTCCTATTATTAAAGAGGCAATCGAAAAAGCTGTCATAAATATTGCTTCAGCTATTGAGGATAGTCTAAATGGCAATCTGGGTGAGTTAGGAATTGATATCGGCGTCGATAAAGAAGGGAAGGTATGGATGTTTGAAGCGAATTCTAAGCCTGGACGAAGTATTTTTAAACATCCAAGTTTAAAAGCAGACAATCAGCATTCGATAAATCTCTTATATGAATATGCTTATTATTTATCAGGATTTAGATTTAAAAGATAACGATCTTAGGTATCGATTAGCTATAATCCTCATTTGATCAGTATGTATGAGAAATTTAACTCAATTGAAAAGTTAAGTAACAGTCACCTCAGGCGCGATATTGTGTTTACTTAAAAGCATTACTAATTATCGTGCCTAAACGAGGTGAACTTTTACTTATGACAAAACTTTCCTTTTTTGGTGGAAGATGCTTCAAAAATTATGTATTAGTTCTGTTAACTTAAACCAATGTAATTAATTTCTAACCTTATCGGTTTACTAATGTATAATGAGAACAGGGTTTATTTACTGATCATTGAAATAATAGTAAGAAGATCTATATTAGTTATACTTATTGGGACATACTACAATTGGAAAAGGAGGAATGAAAGTGGCAGTTGAAATTGGTGAAGAATTATTATTAGGTGAAGAAGGTAACGAACAATTGTATGAGGTCATATACAGTTGTGAATTAAATGAGAAACACTACCTACTTGCAGCGATCTGTGAACAATTGGACGATGAGGAATGTGAACCTGAAATCATTGCGTTAAGCTACACAGAAGATGAAGAAGGAACACTCTTCTATGATGAAGTTGAAAGTGAGGACGAGTGGAAGCAAGTCGAAGCAAAGTTTAACTCGTACATAGAAGAGATGGAGAAAGCAGGATCATAATTTTCGTTCATGGACTAGGCAACTCTAAATGATTGTAGGGGTATAGAATGAAGATTGACACCCTTACAATCATTTAACATTATAGGTATAATAGAAAAGAGAGGTTATCAATCCATTAATTAATGATGGGGTAACTCTAAACTTTAGTTAAAAGGAATAATTATTTAATCATATAGCACATAAGGAAAGGATGATCGTGTGGAAAAAACAACTAACTACGATATAGGGTTAATAGCACAGGCAATTTACTCTGTAAACCGCCATGTCAAAACGGCTACTGACAAGCGGGAGTTATATGACCTAAAGAGCAAAGCGCTCACAAAACTGATTAAAATTGGACATGCTCAAAAAATCTGGCTTGAGTATAGCACTCAATCTAGAAATGCAAAACAAAATACAGTCGTTTTGGTAAAAGTAGGAATAAAAACAAAAAGCAAGCCTCATTATTTTCATATGCTCCCAGAGAAAGAGGATTTTATATCTTTAAAACATAAACAAATCGTTGGTGTCCAAGAGCCCCTTCGTAATCCGAAAAGCAGTCTATCTCTGAAAACGGCAAAAGAAATTCTTGTTAAGTTTATTGATGTGGCTCCCGTAAAAGCAAAGATACAAAGGCCAATTAAAAAGGCTCTGAATAAGGAAATCTTCGTTTCATCCTTCCTTGATGGTAATTCGCGATCACGCCATCGATAATATCTTCATGTGATACTACTCGATTGTAATACAACATAGCATAACAATTCCATTTAGTAGCGATAAGTAATTACCATGTTATAGGTAATACCTCCCTTCATTCATTGTCATTAACTTACTTACATCCATCGATGCAGTTACTACACCGACAATTTTCTTCCTATCATCCATCTTTAATGCTATGAACTCTACATTACTTTTCTAACAGGGATAATGCAGTAAAAATAGTGAGATGTTTTAATTAACTTAAAATTAAGGTTGATAATCAATAATATTTTAATGACGCTAGGATCTAAAATCTAGCGTTTATTTTTATTTTTTTTAAAGCTTGCGTATTTAGAGGACTTTTTGGATGAAAAGTTGAAAGAACAGCTGTATGATGAAATGGAAGGTTTATAGAATTTCTAAATTGAAATGACCGACCGTATCCAGTCGGTTCTATTCCTATAGAAAAGGTGTGAAATCATGAATAATATAAACATTGAACAAATTACATATGACGATGAGACAGAAACGGCTTATATTTATTTTACTGAACCAAATAAATTCGCGTTTTACTCAGAAATACTGCCTGAAAACGAGCAAATTATTATCGACTTAGGCAAAGAAGTTCCGATCGTTGGGGTAGAGCTTGATGGTGAGTCAGCAAAGAAAGTCGCTAAATTGATGAATGAACAGAGACGTTTTGTCAAAAAAATAAATCAACAAGGGTACGACTATTATTCTTTTAAAATTGAAGATAAACCAGTACAACAGTCGATTAGTTATGAACGGATTATCGATGTCAAATTCCTGTTTGCTGATGATGAGTGTACAGACTTTATTGGTATTGACGTCTACAGTGATAATCCTAACTATATTTTCATTCAATCATTTGAAAATGATTATCCTTCAAAAGGAATGCTGAAAAAAATATTAGGTGGCTGGCGCTTGTCGAAATGAGTTCCATTTATATAGAGTCGAAGGATATAAATATAGAGCGAGTAAGGTTATATATGAGAGGAGAAAACCCTTTCACTGTACTAAAAATAAAAAGAAGCTGGGACAAAACTAAGGTATCTGAAACCATCTGTCCCAGCCTCTCTATATATGTAATTAGTTTACTTGTTCAACTGTTCTTCACCGACGACAATGCGGTAATCGTTGATCTGTAACGTATACGCTTTGTCTTTACAGCGATAGATGACTTTGTTATCATCTTGATTTTCTTCGATTTTACTTTCAGGATAGTGGATGATTAATACATCCTCATGACATTCAAAAGGAAGTTTAATTGAAGGGATTGCTCCTTCGAGTATGATTAGTCCATTTTCTACAAAGTTACCTTCTCGATCAGTTTCACGATAGATCTTTTCGATTTCAACTATTTCAGCATCCGTTTTTTCGCCTTGTAAATCCGTAATAATCTTATCTCCAATTAGATACATCTGAAAATCATTTCCTTCCTCTTTAACGATTTTAAAGTTGGTTATTAGCAACTATCGATCGATATTTTATTGTTGAAAATTTGATGCTAATGCTTTCTCCTCCATATAATTTCCGACTTTCTAATATCCATAATACCCAAGCGTTAGACGACATTCAATTTTTGTTTAGTTTTTAGTTTATTCTCTTTAGTATGACAATTGTTGTCTGTAATCATTGTTCAGTTAATGAAAAAAAGCCCTCTTGTAAACAACAAGGGGGCTTTGAAGCTAATTAAATTACTCCAATTTTGTCTAAGAAAATAATAAAGATGAAAATTGGGATGACGTACTTAATTAAGAAACTCCAAATCTTGAAGAACGGAAAAGAGTTATTTTCTCTTTCAATTTCTTTTTTTACTTCTAATGGTTTCCAAATCCAACCTAAGAAAATACTTAACAATAAACCTGAGATTGGTAGCAAGACTTGTGCTGCAACATAATCAAAGATAACAAAGATCGTACGATCAAAGATTTGAATATGGGATAATGGGCCAAAAGATAAACTACAGAAGATCCCTAACACAGTGATGATCATAGCAGTGATCGGTGTTGCTATTTTACGTGAAATTCCAAACTTCTCTTTAACAAAAGCAACTGGCACCTCTAGTAACGAAATTGCTGAAGTTAACGCAGCCACGAACACAAAGAAAAAGAAGAAAACTGCAAAGATAGAACCAAAAGGCATATCTGTAAAAATAATCGGGAACGTAATAAATGCTAAATCAGGACCTCTACCAGGGTCAATTCCATAATGGAATACAGCAGGGAAAATAATTAAACCAGCCATTATTGCCACGAATACATCTAGGAAAACAACTCCAGCCGCATTTTTTGGGATGCTACTTTGACTATGATTATAGCTTCCATAGGTAACATATAATCCCGTTGCTAAACTTAAGCTAAAGAATGCTTGTCCGAGAGCCGCAAGAACAATGGTTGAATTAATTACAGAAAAGTCAGGATATAAGAAAAACTGTAGGCCTTCCTGTGCTCCTTCTAGGGTTAAACTTCGGAAAACTAGTACAATTAGTAAAAAGAAAAGGGTAGGCATTAAAATGTTATTCCATTTTTCAATTCCTCTTTTAACTCCACCAACTACAATAAGTGCAACAACGGTCATTAATAAAATTTGTGTGATAATTGGATAAACAGGGTGAGAAATAAATTGACTAAATGCTGCTTCGTAATCTTTGTTATAAGAGATAATTTGCCCAGTCAGAGCTAAAAGGAAATAATAAAATGCCCAGCCTGCAATAACAGAATAAAAAGCTAAAATCATAAAGTTAATGATTACACCAAGTAAACCATTTACATACCATTTTGATTTAGGAGAGATGATTTTGTAGCTATCCATAGCGTTGGCACGACCTTTACGCCCAATACTAATCTCACCAATCATTAACGGCAGCCCGATTCCAAGGACGAATAGTAAATACAATAATACGAAAGCGGCTCCACCACCTTCACCTACAACAAATGGAAACCTCCAAATATTTCCTAAACCTACTGCAGAACCAGCAGCAGCTAACATAAACCCTAGTTTAGTACCCCATTGTTCCCGGGGTTCAGTAGGGGTCATTGTGTTTTTTACCATAATTGTTCTCCTCTCAACTTTACGAGTTCACTCTACCCACTAAACTGACACACAAAAACGCTAAAACGCGTTAATCTGATAAAGTAACCCTAGTTATTTATCTTATCAGATAAATCCTAATGTGCAATATACTATTAAAAAATAATATTATTATGAATTTTTAGATTAATAAATTTAAATTCTGTAAAGAAGCAAGTGAGGAGATTATCGATTATCTCAAACAACGAGTTATACCTAACTCATAGTTTTACTTATCTGGTGGAGTAGAGGATGTATGTGTAAGAATGAAAAAAACGAAGAAATGAAAATGCTGGAGTGTTTAGAATAGCAGTATGGTGAGACCTTTGATTCGAGAAGATCATTTTGATGTCGCGAAACAATTAATACAACATATAGCTCATACTATTAATTTTAGATGGAGTCTATTAGGAGATGCTATCGTAACTAGTAAATATATTGAGCGTGAGGATACTATTTAGGGAACATCTCCAAGTTTAACTCACTATAACTTTTTTGAATTAGTATTAATTTTCTTAAGCTCTTTTATAGCTTTACGATAATGGCTTATTTCTGCTTTTGAGACTTCAACTTCACCGTATCGTACTTTATGATACGTATTTTCTATAATTTCTTTAAGATAACTATCTGCTTTTAGGGCGTGTAACCAGTCTTCGACAGTCTCATGTTTTTTTCTTCCTTTTCCCCTCTTTGCCAATGCTAGTTCAAGTCCATAGAATAATTTTCTTACTTCCTGCTTTGGCTTATTTACTTGCCATGACCACCTTTGTTTTACAAAAAGGTCAGCTTCTAACGATTCGTATTCCTCCATTTCATTATCTTCTTGACGAGGCTGAAACTTACCAGTAATCCAAAAAATCAAAAACAGCACGACAGCAATAAGGACCGTAGCCGCTATAATTAACAAAGTTGTTGTTGAGCTTTGGGTAGGAGCTACTAGGACGATTTTTTCAAAAGGACCCCTACCAATTTCTGCTAGTATAATTTCTGTACTTTCTTTAGGAGGAGGAGCTAAATTGACGAGAGAAAGTAAATAGAGCAAGCTGTATCCTAATAATGAGATAAGGGAGATAATAAGCTTAATTATAAAAAATACTAAGAAGTAGAAATACTTAAAAAGGAGGAAACTAGAAGTTGCTACCAACCAAAGTAAAGCGACTTTCCCAAATCTCCATTTTAATTGCTGTATTTTATAAGGGGAACTCCCCCCCTGATTTAAAGAGGTATTCAAAATCTTTAAAAGCATAACTAAAAAAAATTGAAGAAAAACTAAATACAAAAAGATTTCTCTTTCCTCTAATGAATAAAATACAAGGTAAAATATCATCCCTACTAAAAATGTTATAAAGAATAAGTTTAGTTCGATGGTATTCTGGTCGGATCTGTACTCTTTCCCCCACTTTTTTATATTCTCATACACTATATTAATTTCCTTATGATGATAAACTAATCGCCAAAAAAGAACAATAGAAATGAGTAGTGAAATAACTAAATCAAGGTTGAACAAAACAACACCTATTGCAGTAGTGATTGGAACTAACAGAAGACCTAATTTTGAGTTTTTATATTTTCTTATTCCAGGTTCATATATGACCATTCCTAGTATGAACATAGTTGAATAGGTTAGAATCGGTGGTGCCTGACTATACAGAAGAAAGTAAGGTAGAACTACTATGTAAAGTAGAAGTAAATCAAGGCTAATATGAAGAAGACGGGAAAGCTCAATTTGCCATGACTTCATTTTTCACACCACCTATCCTCACGAAATGTCCATTTTCTCCTTCAATATGAAGTTGATAGATGACTATATTCTTTCTCCTTTTCCAATCTGTATAAAGCCGGTACGTTTCCATATTAAAAGCCCCAAAATGTAAAACCACTGGTGAAACGCTTTTTCTAACTGTGTTGAGCATATAAGTACTTTTAATAGTAGAACTATCTTTTCTAATTCTAGCCAAGAATTCGAGTGCCTTCATTAAGTGTACCTTCCCACTTCCTAAAGGTAAATGTAGGCAAACGGCACCAGGAGTTTTAATGTTAACAAAAATTTCATATTGAATGTTGTTTATAGTAGCATATTGGCAGCAATAAGCGACGTTACTAAGAACTTGCTCTAAGTTGTCAATCCGTAGTCTTTGATCATCTTTCATATTGATAACCATAGTCCACTTAGAAACTGTCGTCTTTTCAAAAACTTTTGTTTGTAATTGCTGACTTTTTGCTGTCGCCTTCCAATTGATTTTATTAAAGGGATCACTTGAAATGTAGTCGCGAGTTCCAATCGATTGCATAATGTCTTCATGGAGCGAATTTTTTTGTTGATCACCATTTTCAGACTGAATGACTCTCTCAATGCCAAGCACTGGTTTTATTGTAGGGTAGACAATAACTTCCCCTCGATAATTGCCAAGATAACTTAGTTTAGCACTACCAAAACTTAGAAGATCATAAATAGTAAATTCTATTGACCTAACTTGGACAATTCCACGCTTTAGTGCCTTTAATCGAACCTTATGCTTCTTCCTTTTTTGAGGTAACAAAGACATACGATAATGATAGAAGGAATCATAACTATCTGCCATGTCGACTACTTTTACCGCTTTTTCTGAATCATGGAGTTCAAATCTAAAATCTCCCGAGAAAATAGGTAACTTCCCATTATTTTCAACAGGTATTAAGAGTTCCCCTTTATCTTCAGGGTACAACCTGATTATATGTTTTTCAGTAGGTACTCGAACTTTTTGAGAAAGATAGTCTAGGTATTTATTATTTAAAAGGATAAAAAAACCAATAAGTAAACAAAGGCTAAATATTATGGCTGAACCAGTAAATAAGACAAAAAAGAGTAAAATGATGATAGAACTATATAGTGAGATGTAAACTTTTGGGTGTTTAAATTGTTTATACCAGTTCAACTTTTTCCCTCCAATGGATATCTTACTAGCTTATCCTTCGATTTTTGCTTATCAAAATTTTAGCATAATTTACCAACTGTGAAAATGTTTTTTAAAATTTCAAAAAAAACGCATGATTATTTATTAATAATTCTTCTGAACTATATTTATAGACAATCATCCATCATAAATCCCTGTACCTGGATTTATGAAAGAGGGAAGTGAGAGATTAGGGCACCAGAAAGTACACACTACCCCCGATCTATATATTCACTTCAAGACGGCACTACTAAGGTATTATAATTAAAAAAATGGGCACCTCTTGGGCACCCATTTCACTAATTAATGATTTTATGTAGTTTATGTTTTCAAGTAAACAAACTCGCTGACCCCTGATATGTAAGCATTGGCGGGACTGTGTGGGAATCGAACCCACCGAAGACGGCACGCGCCTCCCTAAGGTTTTGAAGACCTCGGCAAACACCAGTTACACAACCAGTCCCGTATTTGAATAAAGTTATAAATTTACTACTTGTCTATATTACAATTATTTTAGTATAAAATCAAGTTTAATTCAGCAAAACGCTGGGGAGACTAGTTACAAGCAAAAGTTTTGTGGAAATTATATAAACGTATAATCTATAAAGAATGGTAGAAGCTATTTTGTAGGTTAACTGAAATTTTTGAGTATGTAGCTCAGTGGTTAGAGCAAACCATTACGGTTATTTCGTAGGTTCGAATCCTACCATACTCACTCAAAATGTTTGATAAGTCACTCGTAACTGAGTGGCTTTATTTGTTTATTGAAGTCTTTAGTTTCAAGGCATTTCAGAAGAACAATTTCAGCAACACACATCTCGAATTTTCCCAACGGCTGTTTGCTTATCCATACATTAGTCCAACTTTTTCTAAAATAGTGTTTTTTAAAACATAAATGAATAGCCTCTGATTGGGAAAGTTAAAGCTATAGAAAAATAGTGGTATAAGCATGGGTGGTGATGGAGTATGGAGAATTTCCCTGTTTTTATAATCATTTTACTAATTATCCTTTTATTTTTATCAGCGTTTTTCTCTTCTGCGGAGACTGCCTTTTCTAGTGTGAATCGAATTCGCTTGAAAAATTATGCTGATGAAAACCGTAAAGGTAGTAAAAATGCGTTAATGATTACAGAGCATTTTGATAAGGGCCTATCGACAATCTTAGTTGGAAATAATGTCGTTAATATTGGTGCGGCTACGATTTCGGCTAAGCTTGCAACAGATCTTTATGGTGCCGGTACTGGGATGGTTATTAATACAGTGGTCATGACGACGCTTGTGTTAATTTTTGGAGAAATTTTACCGAAGTCATACGCGAAAGAAAATGCGGAGACCTTCGCCTTAAAAATATCAGGTATATTAGTTTTCTTAATGAACTTGTTGTCTCCTGTGACAATTATTTTTATTTCTTTAAAAAAAGCCATCTCAAAAATGATAACGACGAAAGAACATATTCCTTCTGTTACGGAAGAGGAACTAAAAGTAATGATTAATATTAGTGAAGAAGAAGGAATTATTGATAAAAAAGAGCGTGAGCTTGTTCATAGTGCTCTTAATTTTGACGATATTGTTGTTGGTGAAATTTTAACACCAAGGATTGATATGGCAGCTGTCGAAGTAGATGAAGCGCACGAAAAAATATTAGAAATGTTTTTACAGGAGCGTTATTCAAGAGTCCCTGTATACCAGGAGCATATCGATAATATTATTGGCATTTTATCAGAAAGAGAATTTTTGTCTCATTTAGTTCAGAACAAAACGTTTTCAGTTAAAGATTTACTAAGAAAGCCAATGTTTGTTGTTGAATCTTTAAAAATTTCTTCATTGCTCCCAGAACTGCAGAAAAACAAAACCCATATGGCCATTGTTATAGATGAATTTGGTGGGACCGAAGGGTTGATTACGATGGAAGATATTTTAGAGGAAATTGTTGGTGAGATTTGGGATGAGCATGATGAAAAAATTAGTATTATGAATCAATTTGATGAAAACACGTTTCAGTTTTCCGCGGATTTTGCCTTAGACGATTTTTGCGAGTTAATGAATGTTCCGCTTCCTGAAAGCTCATATCATTCATTAGGCGGCTGGATTGTTGAAAAAATCGAAAAAATCCCAACGGTCGGTGAAGAGATTGAATATCATCACTTACTAATTATTGTTCATAAAATGGACGGAAGAAGGATCCGCCAGTTTATTGTAAAAAAAGGTAGCCCGATAATTGATTGATCATTTCCAAGATAGTCACGATAATTTTGTTAGGTATCTAGCGCACGCACTCACAACTCTCCCAGTTAAAATTTCTTTCATATCGCTAAGAACGAATGCATTTTTTTCTGAAAGAACGTTTACTTGGTCGAGGCTTATAGGGTGCTGTGCTTTTTTTAATTCTTTCAATTTTTTTATTGATAAATCTAAAAAATCAATGTATTCCTTGCAACACATCAACGATTAAGAGTAAAGTAGAGGAGGAATACGTTCAAATACATACATAGAAAAAGTGATAGAAAGGTTGGTATGCCAATATGGGAGACCGCTTTTATACAATTGGAATGGCAGGGCATATAGATCATGGGAAAACAACGCTAACAAAAGCGTTAACGAATATTGATACTGATCGGCTAAAAGAAGAAAAAGAACGGAATATTTCTATTGAGCTAGGGTTTGCACCACTAAAGCTTAAAAGCGATATTCAAGTATCTGTTATAGATGTACCTGGGCACGAGCGTTTTATTAGGCAAATGATTGCTGGTGTTGCTGGTATAGACTTAGTCATGCTAATTGTTAGCGCTGACGAAGGTGTGATGCCGCAAACGAAAGAGCATTTAGATATTTTATCATTATTAGGAATTAAAAAAGGGATTATTGTTGTCACGAAAATCGATCGGGTTGATGAAGAGCTTCTAGAGCTTGTTAAAGAAGATATTGCCCTGGAAGTTGAAGGAACGTTCTTGGAGAGTGCCTCTTTTGCATTTGTCGACAGCATTACAGGAACCGGCATTGATCATTTAAAAGATCTTATTGAAGAAAAGCTGAATGATGTACCAAGTCGTGATGCAAAAGGTGCTTTTCGCCTCCCGATTGACCAAGTGTTTACCGTTCACGGGCAAGGAACGGTTGTTCGTGGGACGATTTATGAAGGAGCGATTCAAGAAGGCGATATCCTTGAAATTTTACCCCAAGGCATAAAAGTTCGGGCAAGACAGCTGCAAGTTCATCATGAAAAGAAAGAAAAGGGCTACGCTGGACAGCGAACGGCGATTAATCTTGGCGGTGTCTCTAAAGATGACGTGAAACGGGGCGATGTTCTCGTTTCCACACAGCAATACTTGACAACCTCAACGATTGATGTCTCGCTACACACATTAAAAGGATTAGACCATCCGCTCAAGCAACGTGGTCATATCAAACTTCATCTTGGTACTGCAGAAGTTTATGGGAAAATTGTATACTTCGATCGGAATGAAGTAGTAGGCGATGAACCAGAAATAATTTTATGTCAATTACGCTTAGATGAACCAATTGTTACAAGACGGGGAGACCGGTTTATTTTACGAAGACCGACACCGGTAGAAACCATTGGTGGTGGCTTTGTAATTGATCCAAACGGTGAAAAATATAAGTTTGGTGAACAGACGATTGATTTACTAGAACGAAAAAAAGAGGGATCACCATTAGAACGTATCATTGATACATTAAAAGACGAAAAGTTTTTAACGATTAGTCAAATACAAAAGCAAGTCGATTTATCAGAAGAGGTCGTATCTACTACGATGAAAGAATTGCTAGAGAAAAACGATGTCATTCAAGCTGACCAAGGGTTTGTTTTAACGGCTGTATACGAAGAGATTGTCGAGCTGATTAGTCGTGACCTTGCAGAATTTCATGAAGAAAATTCGTTAAGAGAAGGAAAGAGTAAGGCGGAAGTGCTGCACTCTTTAAAACAAAATTATCCTGTTAAACTTTTAGAGTTTACCCTCGAAAAAGGCGAACAAGATGAACAAATCAGTAAACGTGGGCAATTTATCGCTTTAGCAAAATTTGTTCCTCATTATCCAAAAAAATGGGCAAAACGAATGGAACAGGTTGTTAATGAAATAGAAACACAAGGAATGCAAGTTGAGGCATGGGAGTATGTCGTCGGTCGAGCCCAATTACCACCACAGTTCCAAGAGGATTTAAAGCATTATTTAGTCCGTACAAATAAAGTGATCGCCCTTGATGAAAAACATTTTGTTTCGACAGGTCATTTAAAAGAAGCGATTAAAAAGTTAAGAGAAAAAACGAGTGATGAATTTGAACTTCAAGATGCAAAAGAAGTGTTGCAGTTATCAAGAAAATATTTGGTTCCATTTATGGAACTACTAGACCGTTTGAAACTAACTGTTCGAGCTGAGACGAAACGCCAGTGGAAAAAGCCGGAGTATGACAAATGGCTTCAAGAATAACCGAAGACCTAACAGGTATTTCTCTCGCATTTTTAACACCGTATTACCATCAAGGGCGTGGTAATGCGACAACAGCAAGGCGAATTGTTGATGGGCTTGGTCAGATGAACATTAAGGCAAATGTAGTTGCTTATGATGAACAGACATTTTCGCAACTAATAAACAAAATCGAACAAAGTGATTTTCTTCATGTCCTTCATTTTCGGAGGTTTGCTGAGTGGTTAGAAGCAAATAATTATCATATTCAAAAACCGTACATCATAACTTCTGGGGGAACAGATGTAAACATCGATATTTTTAAAAGTGAATACAAAGAGAAAATTGGTTACGTATTAAACAAGGCAGCTGCCATTACCGTGTTTAGTGAGGATGCAAAGCAAAAACTAGCAGATGAATATAGTATGACTGATAAGGTTCATATCATCGAACAAAGCGTCTGGTTTCCTGATGAAGCTTCAGATGAGAACTCAACATTACCCCTTACCGTTGACGATGTAGGTCCAAACATATTGTTACCGGCAGGTTTACGAGCGGTAAAGGATGTTTTGTTTGTCTTGCCGGCATTAGTGGAACTTAAAAGACAATTGAGCGGTTTAACGTTTACGATATTAGGTGCACCTCTAGAGGGTTCGGTAGTAGAAGCTGTCCGCGAAGTCGAAAAGAGTTACCCATGGATTAATTATCTAGAAGAAGTCCCGCTTCGGGTTATGAAGGATATTTATCGGCAAAGTGATTTAGTCATTAACACTTCAATATCAGAAGGGCAGTCATCCGCATTACTAGAGGCGATGTTCTTAGAGAAACCGGTGATAGCGCGAAATAATGGTGGAAATCGCAGTGTTATTACCCATGGTGAAAATGGGCTATTGTTTGATCATCCAAACGAGTTTTATGAGCAGGTCGTAAGCTTATTTAGCAATGATCATTTAAGAAAAAAGATGTCTATAAACGGTCAAAAATATGTTTTTGACAAACATTCATTAAAGGATGAAATGGCTCGATATCTTAGTTTGTACAAGCAATTAGTTAAATAATAGAGGCTGTCCCTTAAGTTTCAGCGCATCTCGAATGATACAATAGTTAGAGTGTATGTATGTACATGCGCGATCTATTGTAAACGAGGTGACTGAGACTTTGCTAATGGGCAGCCTCTTTTACTGTTATTGGATTTTCGGATTAATTGGGCGCGTTTTTGAGATATCATCTTTCCCGTCAAAGAAGTGGCTCATGCCTCTAACTAAAGAGTCATCCTCTAACACACTCCAGAGGTGGTAGCCTAAATCTTCACGCTTTAGTAGCACATCTTCTAAAACTTGAACAGTCCCGAAATCCTTCAGTTGGTGGGCACGTTCAATTGTTTTTCGCATCATTAGCTGTATTTTTAATTCATGCTCTAGGTCATTGCGTAAAAAGTCCCTCATTGTATAGCGACCTTCAACTTCGTGCTTGATATAAGAAATTTCATGTTGTGTCACAGGATGCGCCGTTGGAACTACGCCTAATCTTGCTACTCGCTCACCAACTTTATCGATGTGATCTTGTGTAACATCAATATGTTCATCTAATAAATGATGTAAACTAATGAACGATTCTGCGCCTTCTGTTAACCAATGATGCTTTGTATACTGATGTAACGCAACATTTAAAGCACATAAATGTTCGTCTAGCATCAGCCCCATCTCTAAACGGACATCAGCTGGTAAGCTGATCCCTGATCCCTCAGATCGAACGGTTCTAGGCTCCTGTCGTAAAATCATGTGTTGTGGATGGTTTGTCGTATGCCCAGGCATAGTTGCATCAAATCCCGATTTTGATAACTTAAATCCATCTTGAAATTCATTTACGTTTTGTTGAACCATTTTAAAGTCTTCGTTCATAATCTCTGAATTATTTTCATTTTGCATAGTAGCACCTCTATTTTTATTAGCTTTTTTCTTGCCGTGCTTAATTTCTCCAACTAGAGCAAAAATATGTAACAGCCTGTACGAGAACGATGGAGGAGCATAATGTAAGAGTCTAGAGGAAGCCAGTAAACTTCGTATTGATGATTTATAGGTTGTTATTCACTTGGGGGGACCAGATATTAGGATTCGTGTTTTCAAATGAAAGTGAAGTGGCAAGGTTTTCCAGATATTAGAATAAGTTATCTTCGAAAGCTAGAAAAGAGGACAGATATTACCATAAATTAGAATTTACTGTCCACAAAAGCTAGTAAAGAGGACTGGATTTACCAGAAATTAGGATTTCCTGTCCGTAAAAGCTAGTAAAAAGGACTGGATTTACCAGAAATTAGGATTTACTGTCCACGAAAGCTAGTAAAGAGGACTAAATTTACCAGAAATTAGGATTTGCTGTCCTCAAAAGCTAGTAAAGGGGACTGGATTTACCAGAAATTAGGGTTTGCTGTCCTCAAAAGCTAGTAAAGAGGACTGGATTTACCAGAAATTAGGATTTACTGTCCACGAAAGCTAGTAAAGAGGACTGGATTTACCAGAAATTAGGATTTACTGTCCACGAAAGCTAGTAAAGAGGACTGAAATTACCAGAAATTAGGATTCGCTGTCCGCAAAAGCTAGTAAAGAGGACAGATTTTACCATATATTAGAATTCGCTGTCTTCAAAAGCTAGTAAAGAGGACAGTGGTTACCAAATACTAGGTTTCACTGTCCAAATTATTAGCTGTTTGACCTTAGTCTGGATTGTCGGCATTAGTTAAAGCAACTAAGGAGACCATGGCCGGGTGGATGCTTTTGGATGATAAATAGGTTAAGTAAAAGTTCCGCTCATTAGGTAGATTTTTTATTACTTTTATGCGATTTTGCTTCATCGCTTGAGTGGCTGCGATGCTTGAGACTACAGAATATCCAAGATCTGCCTCAACCATACTAATCACAGCTTCGGTTGATTTAACTTTCGCAATACAGCGTAACTCATGTGTTGAAATTCCAAATGGCTTAAGGCTCTTTTCAACCCCTTGCCAAGTCCCGGATTTTTCACTACGAAAAATAAAGGGTAAATCTTTGATCGTCGATAAATCGGTGATCTCGTCACTATTTTTAGGGCCGATTAATATAAAATGGTCTTTTTTAACGATATGACTTATCATCTCAGCACCTATCGGATCACTACCAACAAAGCCAACATCAATCGAACCTTCTTTTAATAGAACAGGAATTTCTCCTGACTCATGAATCGTTAGTTGAATATCAACCCCTGGATGTACATTTAAAAATTTACGTAATAACCCAGGTACAATATACGTTCCGGGAACTGAGCTTGCACCGATCCGCAGGACACCAGTGAGTTCGCCTTGAAGACGTCGGCATTCTTCGACGAGAACATCCCAGTCGTAAAGGAATTTCTTCCCTTTTTGATACACGACTTTTCCGGCTTCGGTGGGTTCCACTGTTTCTCTATGTAACAAATTGATCCCTAACTCCAATTCAAGAGTTTTAATTTGTTTACTAACAGCAGGTTGACTTAGGTTCAAAAGGTTAGCGACTGTTGAAAAGCTTTTGTAATCAAGTACCATCATAAATGTTTTAATTCTTTTTAAGTTCATAGGATCCACCTTCAATTAGAAATGAGGAACAAGTGAGCTTGTTCCTCGAGCTTTTTAGCGACTAATGTACAATGACTTTTCCTGCTTAGCTACTACATTTCCAATAACTCTAGCGTCGGCAATGCCTAAGTTATGTAAGTCATCTACATAACGAAGTGCCTCATCTTCAGGTAATGAAACGAGAAGACCGCCGGATGTAATTGCGTCGCATAGTATCCATTGCTCAAATTCCTTTAAATCCTCATCATACTCGACATCATTAGCTAACCAACGATGATTTGCTTTTGAGCCACCAGGAACAATTCCTTCCTCTGCTAAGGCTATTGTGCCAGCTAATATAGGAACTTTGTTGTACTGTAGGTTAAACGTAACATCGCTACCTTTGGCCATTTCAAATGCATGTCCTAATAAACCGAACCCAGTGATATCAGTTACTGAATTTGGATGAAGGTTTTCGAGGGCGAAGCTTGCTTTATCATTTAAAGCGGCCATTGTTTCCATGACTTTACGTAGTTGTTCCAAAGGGAGTTTGTCTCGCTTAATTGCTGTTGTCTGAATTCCTACTCCAATTGGTTTTGTTAGAATAAGTACGTCTCCAGCTTTGGCACCAACATTTTTAAAGACACGGTTAGGGTGAATGATCCCAGTAACGGATAACCCGAATTTTGGTTCTTGGTCATCAATGGAGTGTCCACCAATAACGACGGCTCCTGCTTCTTGAACTTTATCTGAAGCACCACATAGAATTTGCGCTAAAATATCTGGGCCCAATTTTTTGATCGGATAGCCGACAATATTTAAAACGGTTTTTGGAGTTCCCCCCATTGCATATACATCACTTAAAGAATTTGCCGCAGCAATTTGTCCAAACATATATGGGTCATCAACAATTGGCGTGAAGAAATCGACTGTTTGAATAATCGCGATATCATCAGTTAATTGATAAACACCCGCATCATCTGATGTTTCATGTCCAACTAGAACATTTGGATCATAGCTTCGCTTTGGTAATTGGCACAAAACTTGTGCAAGGTCCTCTGGACCAATTTTACAACCTCAACCGCCTTTATTTGTTAATGTCGTTAATTTAATTAAATTTTCCATTCTCGTTTGCACCTCCTATAGAGTATTATAAGCATTTTCTTTGATTGTTGACAAATATTATCATAGAATGAGAAAAACGAATAAAGTGAGGTTATATGTATGAGTTATCAAATTGAAGTTCAATTTTGTATGCAGTGAAACTTTGCCCCTAAAGCTGCGAGTTTCGCAGAAGAAATGTTCAATCATTTTCGATCTGAAATCACAAAATTAGAGCTTGTCGCTAGTTCAGGTGGAGCTTTTGAAGTAATAATAAATGGTACGAAGGTCTACTCTAAGCTTGAAACGGGATCATTTCCGGATACTGAGGAAATTATTGAAAAGATGGAAGCGCTATAAGCACTCATTATGAGTGCTTTTTTAATACAGGTTAAATTTGTAAAATAATGTATCCTATCCCTCGTTCTTTCTTGTATAATATTAGTAGACAAGCAATTAATTTAGGGGAGGAAAACAAATGAAGAATAAGCTTACAAAAGGTTTTGGAATCGGATTAGGAATTGGATTGACTCTTTATTTATCTGGTCTTTATTTAGAATATAGGGAGAGAGCAGTGCAGCTAAAAGAAAGAGAATCGTTTGGCAAAGGCAATAATCTTAACCATTAAAAGTGTGTCGAATGGACCGCTTCTAATCAGCAATTAAATTAAAAAGGTGATCGGGCTAACCGATCACCTTTTTCCATCTACTTGATTAACGCTTCTGGGGTCTTATCGATCTGTTTTTTTCGGAGACACCTCATTTCGATGTTCTAGGTTAGAACAATGCGTAAAAGGCTATGCTGTGCAAAGCGTATCACCCCTTGAGGTTAGAAAAGCAAATCTTTATTACCCAATAAATCAATTTTAGATGGGAGAAACAGTTGCGCTGTTCCTCAATGATATTTTGTGTAAAAGTGAAAAAAATATTTCTGGAAATTTCTGTTTTTGTTTTTTTAGAGAAGTTAGTGTTTTGATTCGATTTTAGGTATAATTATTCACTATAAGATTATATAAATGGGGAGTGTCCAATGAAGCAATTTCTACGGGAGATACCAGCGATACATATCTTGAAAGCTGATCAACGTTTTGTAGATTTCTGTAAAAACTATAACATCAATGAAAATGAGATGACGGATCTCGTTCAGCTTGAGATCGACCAACTTCGAGAAGAGCTGTTAAATGGGGAGTTTAAAGTAGCAACAGTTCCGAATAAAGAGCTATTTACGGTATTAGTTTTTCAACGATTAAATGATAAATTGGAAACGTATGAACCGTTCTATTTAAGAAGAGTAATTAATGGAACAGGAACCATCCTCCATACGAACCTTGGCAGAGCGAAGTTAAGTAATCTCGCTATGGAACTAGTCGTGCAAACAGCCCAAAATTATTCAAACTTGGAATATCGGATTGAGGAAGGAAACCGCGGCTCGAGACATGACATTATCGATGAAGTCATTCAACGGATCACAGGTGCCGAAGCGGCGATGGTTGTAAACAATAATGCCGCAGCAGTTTATTTGATTTTACGGGCATTAGCCAAGGATAAGGAGGTTATTGTCTCCCGTGGCCAATTAGTTGAAATTGGCGGCTCGTTTCGAGTGTCATCAATCATGGAGGAGAGCGGGGCTAAACTCGTTGAAATAGGAACGACGAACAAAACACACTTGTATGATTATGAAAACGCAATTAACGAAGAGACTGCGATGGTATTAAAAGTCCATACGAGTAATTTTAAAACTGTCGGTTTTACGGCTTCGGTTGATTCAGAGCAGTTAGTCGCGTTGGCGAAACAACATGGTGACGTCATTTTTTATGAGGATTTAGGAAGTGGAGCTCTATATGATTTTAGACAGCACGGGATTGGTAATGAGCCTGTTGTTTCAAAAGTATTAGAAGTGGGCGTTGATCTTGTTTCTTTTAGTGGAGACAAGCTGTTAGGTGGCCCCCAAGTAGGAATTATTGCAGGGAAAAAGGAACTCATTCAAAAACTGAAAAAGCATCAATTGGCGCGTGTTCTGCGAGTCGACAAGATGACATTAGCGGCTCTTGAAGGAACATTAAAAGCGTACGAAAACGAAACAGCGACGAAGGATATTCCTACAGTTAGAGACATTTTAGCTTCGAAACAAGAAGTTGAGCAAAAAGCTGAAAAGTTTATAAACATGCTAAATGAGCATTGTTCAAGTTATTCATGCCAATTACTTGACGAGGTATCACAAATTGGTGGTGGGACAATGCCGACAGAGGAGATTGCCACAAAAGCAGTCGCAATTGTTTCAGCTCACCTATCTGCAACTGTCTTAGCTGACAAGTTGAGGTTAAACAAACCTGCAATTATTTCAAGAATGAAAGCTGACCAAGTAATCTTAGATTTTCGGACGATAACTGCTGAAGAAATAGATATTATTGTTGCTGCATTAGAAAAAATTGAAGTGAAATGATGAACATTAAAAACAGCAGACAACGAGTTTTAACCTTCATCACAATTTCTGGTCACAGTTAAAAATAAATAAGAAGAGGCTTCCGCATAAGTACCAGCTTACCTTTATGTGATATTACAAATAGAAATGTAAGTGAAAAATCTATTTGTAGTTACAAGGTAACTAATACTTTTCGATTGGAGGAGCCTCTAATATTGACGTTAATTTTTAGCTTTCACCGTCAGTTTGACCTACATGATTATGTTTTTTTACCTTTTTTGAACCACTTAAAGGTTCTGGTTGCCCTGGATTATGACCTTTTGGCGAATTTTTACGTTGATCTTTATAAGTGTTTTTTTCAGTCATAGTAATTCCTCCTCATAAGTAATGCAAGCGTTCTTAGTATTTTAACCGCTGCCAAAATCTATTCATCGTTACTGTGAATAGATTTTGGTCTACTTATAAAAACTAACAATGCACTACAGTAAACAAAGGGGGAGTTTGTTTTGCCATATATTAAAAACAAACAGCAAGCATTTCAGGCAGCCCAGCAGGCATTTGTTCAAGCAGAAGAAGCTACAAGCAGTTTACAACCAGCTGATGAAGACTTTGGTCATCATTTAAAACAAGCCGAGCGCGAAATAAGGGAAGCAGAACAAGTTATTCAAAAGGCGCTTCGTAATGCTTCAGAGCATCAAAGAACTGAGTTGCAAAAGTTTGAGTCTGAACTAGAGGAAATGAAGGGTAATTTAAGTCAGTACTAAAAGAGAGTGATTGGTTGTCCCCATAAGTGTCAGTGCACCTCGCTGTGCTACTAAATATAAATTGTTCAATCTATATTTAGTAGACGAGGTGACTGATACTTTTTCTTTGAGGCAGCTTTTTTTAATTGTTTCTATTGACGTTTTTTTGTTTTTTTGTTGTTTTGTTTTTGGGCTTCAGTTAGAGGTTCGTTTGAGAATTCGGAATTAAAACCTGCTCCAATCCCTTGAGCGCTAGCATCATTCATACCAGGGCGTACGTGATTTGCTTTTCGTTTGGCCATAAGTTTCACCTCCATTTCGCTATCATATATCTTTTCTAAAATAATGTTTTATTATGTTTATAAAGTCTCGATGTAAGATTCCAATATGTGTGAAGTCTAATTCGAACCACAATTGATAAAAATTTGCTATACTTAAAAAGAAGATTTTTTGAACTTTTTTCGAATAAACTATTTAGAGAATTGCGAAAATGTGGTATAAGATAAAGTAGAAGGAGGGTTTTACATATGACAAAGGAAAAAAATCTTTATAATGCACGTTCATCGTTCCAAGTAAATGGAAAAGAGTATAACTATTACAAGTTACAAGCTATTGAAGAGGCTGGTGTTGGTAACGTTACCAAACTACCATACTCTATCAAAATTCTACTCGAATCTGTTTTACGTCAATTTGATGGTTCAGTAATTAAAGAAGAGCATGTGGAGAATTTAGCAAAATGGGGAACAAACGAAGTTAAAGATATTGATGTGCCTTTTAAGCCTTCTCGTGTAATTTTACAAGACTTTACAGGTGTACCAGCTGTCGTAGATTTAGCATCTCTTCGTAAAGCGATGGCTGACTTAGGTGGAGACCCAAATAAGATTAACCCGGCTATTCCAGTTGATCTTGTTGTCGACCACTCTGTACAGGTAGATGAGTTTGGGTCAAGTGATTCATTAGACAAAAACATGGATCTAGAATTTGCTAGAAATGAAGAGCGCTATAAGTTCTTAAGCTGGGCGCAAACATCATTCGATAATTATCGTGCCGTACCTCCTGCAACTGGAATTGTTCACCAAGTTAACTTAGAATATTTAGCGAGTGTTGTTCAAACTGTTGAAAAAAATGGTGTCTTAGAAGCATTCCCAGATTCTTTAGTCGGAACAGACTCTCATACAACAATGATTAACGGTCTTGGTATTCTTGGCTGGGGTGTTGGTGGAATTGAGGCGGAAGCAGGAATGCTTCAGCAACCTTCATATTTCCCGGTACCAGAAGTGATCGGTGTCAAATTATTAGGTTCACTTCCTAATGGCACAACTGCTACTGATTTAGCATTAAAGGTAACTCAAGTATTACGTGAGAAAAAGGTTGTTGGGAAATTCGTTGAATTCTTCGGACCAGGACTTTCAGAAATGCCTTTAGCAGATCGTGCAACAGTTTCTAATATGGCACCTGAGTATGGTGCAACATGTGGTTTCTTCCCAGTTGACGATGAAGCCCTTAATTACCTACGTCTTTCAGGTAGATCAGAAGAGCAAATTGCAATTGTAGAAGCATATTGCAAAGCAAACAGCTTATTCTATACTCCTGATAGTGAAGATCCAATTTTTACTGATGTAGTCGAAATTAATTTATCAGATATCGAACCTAATCTTTCAGGACCAAAACGTCCTCAAGACTTAATTCCATTGTCAGCCATGAAGACAGAGTGGAATAAGGCGTTAAAAGCTCCTGTTGGTAGCAGTGGTTTTGGTCTTTCTGATGAAGAGATCGCAAAAGAAGTCACTGTAAAGCATCCAAATGGAGAGACATCAACATTTGGTACAGGTTCAGTGATGATTGCAGCGATTACTAGCTGTACGAATACATCAAATCCTTTTGTAATGCTTGGTGCAGGTTTACTTGCGAAAAAAGCTGTAGAAAAAGGACTAAAAGTTCCTGCTTATGTAAAAACAAGCTTAGCACCTGGATCAAAAGTTGTTACAGGTTACTTAAATGAAGCAGGCTTAACTACTTATCTTGATCAGTTAGGCTTCAATACAGTTGGTTATGGCTGTACAACATGTATCGGAAACTCTGGTCCGCTTCCTCAAGAAATTGAGAAAGCAATTGCTGAAAATGACTTAACAGTTACTTCAGTCCTGAGTGGAAACCGTAACTTTGAAGGGAGAATTCATGCATTAGTAAAAGCGAACTACCTAGCATCACCACCTCTAGTAGTTGCTTATGCATTAGCAGGTAATGTAAACTTTGACCTTCAAAACGATTCGTTTGGTAAAGACAAAGATGGTAATGATGTCTTCTTTAAGGACATTTGGCCAACAACAGAAGAAGTAAAAGCAGCAATGGCACAAGCGGTTAAGCCTGAGCTATTTAAGAAAGAATACGAGCGTGTCTTTGAAGAAAACCAACGTTGGAACGACCTTAAGACCACTGAAGAGAATCTTTATAGCTTTGATCCGGATTCAACATATATTCAAAACCCGCCATTCTTTGAAAACTTGTCTCCTGAGCCTGAAGAAGTTAAGGAGCTTTCAGGATTAAATGTTATTGCTAAGTTCGGTGACTCAATCACAACTGACCACATATCTCCTGCTGGTTCAATTGGCAAAGATACACCGGCTGGAAAATATTTAATTTCTAAAGGAATTGCCCCATCAGACTTTAACTCATATGGTTCACGACGTGGAAACCATGAAGTGATGATGAGAGGAACATTTGCAAACATTCGAATTAAAAACCAAATTGCTCTTGGTACAGAAGGCGGATATACGACTTACTGGCCAACAGGCGAAGTAATGGCGATTTACGATGCTTGTATGAAATATAAAGAAGAAGGTACCGGTTTAATCGTTCTTGCTGGAAAAGACTACGGAATGGGTAGTTCACGTGACTGGGCAGCCAAAGGAACAAACCTTCTTGGTATTAAAACAGTTATCGCTGAGAGCTTCGAAAGAATTCACCGCAGCAACTTAGTGTTAATGGGAGTATTACCACTTCAATTTAAAGATGGAGAGAGCCCAGAGACATTAGGTTTAACTGGTAAAGAAGTATTTAATGTTCAAATTACAAATGAAATTAAACCAAGAGATTTAGTAACAGTTGTTGCTTTAAACAAAGAAACAGGCGAAGAAAAGAAATTCGAAGTCGTTGCTCGTTTTGATAGTGAAGTAGAAATCGATTACTATCGTCATGGTGGTATTTTACAAATGGTACTTCGTGCAAAATTAGCTGAAGAAAAAGCATAAGAGCCTTACTCTACTAACAAAAGAGGCTGGACAAAAGTGTCTGACAACACGCGGATCGTACTAAATATAGACGTACAGATTTTTCATACGTCTATATTCGGTGCCTTGCGGGTCTGATACTTTGATATGTCCAGCCTCTTTTTTATTTTTTTAAAACGTACGTTGCCCGGTCCGTTTTTATTGTTAGAAATTCGCTTGAGGCTTCAATAGATTGAAGTTCGTGTATTGGTAGCTCATAGCTATCCAATGGTAGTTTTGCTGACTTCCCATCTTTTTGATAAACGGTACCATTACCTTGTAACTGAATGGTAAAGGGATCGACATAATCATCTTCATCTTCTACTTGTCGAACAATTTCAACCCCGTTTAGATCGAGTTTATTTATATCGAAATCATCCCTTTCTTTTTTTTCTATGGTAATTTCGGAACCTACCCAGTCATTTAGTTCATTTAATAAAAATTCGATTGATTTATTAGTCATTTCACTCATCGTTATCCTCCTTAACGTTTCTCGTTCATATGATTTACCCTTGATAGCCTTTAAATGCATGTAAATAATTTATTAATGAATTGAAATACTAAAGGGGAGTCTTGCAAAAGGGGGGGAAGACATGGGCAGACAAAAAAAAGGCAATGCAAACGCACAGCGTAATAACAATAAAAAGAAGATGGGAAAAAGTAATCACGCCTCAGAGCTAGCTACTTTTTCTGAAGTAGAAGCAGAAAAAATGAAGAATGACTAGGAGTGGAACTTTTGACGATTCAAACCCAAATGCAACAATCGATTGCTTCAGCACAAAGTGTGGAAGCAAGCTTAATGCAATTTTCCTTAGAAACGGAAAACCCACAAATGAAACAATTGTATAGCCAACTTGCTGAACAACAACGAGGAATTGTTACGCAATTAGAAGGTCGTTATCAACAGATCCTTCAGGAAGAACCACAATTTAATCAAAATCCGTAATGAAAATAAGAACTATGACTCAATGAGTCATAGTTTTCTATAGTAAGGACTGATATAAAATGTTTGAGTTTTGGACAGGTGCCGATAACTTACAAATTTATAACTTTGTTATTAGAGCATTTATTGTTTATACATATGTATTTATTATTATAAAAGTATTAGGGCAACGGTCAATGGTTGCTATTAATCCGATCGATTTTCTATTTGCTGTCATTATTGGTGACGTAGTTGGTGAACCATTAGCCGATGGAAGTATTGATCTCAGTGGTCCGCTAGCAGCTGCAGCTGTCATTGCAGGATTACATTTAGCTTTATCTTATATTGCGTTAAAGACACCGCGCTTTCGGCGTGTGATTGAGGATGAGCCAATTATCATTATTGAAAAGGGGAAAATTTTACATAAGGAACTGACGAAAGCCAAAATAACGGTAGAATCGTTATTGATGGATATGCGTTTACAAGATGCTTCGGATTTAAATGAAGTAGACTATGCTGTCTTGGAATCTAACGGTCAAATTAGTGTGATTAAGAAAAGTCAATATCAATCACTAACTCCAAATGACATGTTAAAACAAATGCCACCTAAGGGTTATCCGACTGTCCTCATTCAAGATGGAAAAATTGTTGAACCTAATTTGAAAAAAGTTGGCACAAAAGGATGGTTAGAGGAACAGCTACAAAAAAACGGCATTCGTCATCATTCCGACTGTTTCCTTATGACAATGGATGAAGCTGGTCAAATCTATGTTAGTGAAATGAATCATCGCGAAGAGAACATAAAAAAGGAAATTTTCAAATAATTATGTTTAAATAAAAGCCCATTAGTTCATACTGGTAGTAAAAACATCTTGTGAGGGGCTGATCAGTAAAATGCGAAAAATGAAAAAATTATCATTTGATGATTTAGTAAATCAAAATAAAAAAGAACTTTTAAGCGATGAAGAAGCTATGGAAAAAATAGAAGAACGTCTCGATAAGAAACATTTTGAGCGATTAAAGGAAAGTTGGTAAAGCGAAGGGCTTTACCAACTTTTTTTTGACAGAGTGCTTGTCGAAGCACAGCAGCCGCTCTTCGCCTTTCTTGTATCCAGATGTTTCATATCAGCGCAACAACTTCATAACATACACAAGACTAATATTGTAAATATTAAGGTTATGGAAGGGGGAGTGAATGATGGCTAAATCAAAACATGCATTTGATAAATTTCGACCAAATCATTATGGAACGCAACAAAGAGCAACTGATAAAAACAATGCAAAAAAGATGGGGACAAAAGGGAACGAGGAGCCTGATTATGTTCCACCAAAAGGTTAATATACTTAAGATCCTTAAAAAGGAACAAAGAAAAGGCTTAACTCTATTTAATTAGAGTAAGCCTTTTTCACGTTTTCTAAAACCTGATTAAATGGTTGTTTCTTTTTAGCTTCAAAGAAATCAGCAAAGGGAAGAATACCATTTCTGATTCTCTTAATGCCTTCCTCCATTGGAAATTGAGTCGGATGAAGATTTTCAGTTACTTCAGACCAATGAAGCGGTGTCGCCATAAGCGCATCTTTGTTTCCTCGTAACGAGTAAGGTGCGATAATTGTCTTTCCTTCTGCGTGCTGTATAAAGTCAATGTAAAGCCGATTGTTACGATTTTTCTTTAAGCGTTCAGTTGTAAATGATTTAGGATATTTTGTTTCGAGAAAGCTTGCAATAAAGCTTGTAAAAATTCGAGTATCTGCATATGAGTATGTTTCATCTAATGGTAAATAAATTTGCAATCCTTTATTACCCGAAGTTTTAATAAATGAATGCAGTTTTAAATTATCAAAAACTTCCTTTAAGATGAGTGCAGCATCAATAGCTAGATGAAATTCCTTTTGTGATGGTGGGTCTAAGTCAAAAACAATCTCACTTGGGTTTTTACTATGAACCGTTTGAAAAGGAATATGAAATTCAATTGCAGCTTGATTTCCCAACCAGTACAGGGTGGGTAGCTTTGAACATACGATATAGTCGATTCCGTCAGCTTCTTTTGTTTCGACATAGTCGGGAGCATAATCTGGACAATTTTTTTGGTAAAATGATTCTTTATTAACTCCGTTTGGAAAGCGTATGACTGTTAATAATCGATGTTCTAAAAACGGGAGCATATGGGGAGCTACCACGGTTAAAAACTTTAAATAATCAAATTTACTAAGCTCTTTTTCTGGCCAAATTAGCTTTTCAATATTTGTCAGTGTCACTTTCTGCCCTTCTACACTTATCTCAGCTCTGTCTTTGGTATAGCTTCCCATGTACAATCCTCCCATTTCTTATCAAGTCGAAAACGTCGAAATTTAGGATGCCGGAGTTCATTTTTACTTAGCTCTAGAAACTCAACCTCAATACAAATACTAGGCTTGACATACGTTAGTCCTTGCTCGGTTTTAACTCTATTTTTTTTGATAATCGCTATTAGTGCTTCTTTTTCCTCTTTTGTAAAGCCTTGGCCTACTTTGCCAATTAATTTAATTTCATTTTGATATATGCAACCGATATGAAAAAATGCATTTGTTTCGTCATAAGCTAACACAAAAAAAGAGGCGATCGCCATATTTTTAATTTTTTGCCATTGTTTTGAGCGGCCTTCCTGCCATAAGCTTAGTTTTTGCTTAGCAATTAAGCCCTCGCCTTTCTCACTTAAAACATCTCCCCACAATCGGTGCGGTTGTTCATGATGTTCAACATAATCTACAAAGGATTGTTTCCCGAATTGTTCAAGTAGTGCTTTTAACTGTTTTTTTCGCTCGATAAGAGCCATTTTTGTTTTGTAGTCCCCATTTTCCATAAGTAAATCAAAAGCTAAAAAAGTAACGGGACTTACTTTTTTAGCTTGTTCAATTTTTTCTAGACTTTTCAAGCGACCTCGCTTTTGGATTTTTTCAAAATTCGCCCTTATAGGAGAGTCAAGGACACATAACTCACCGTCAAGAATGATCGGGAGAGGTAGGTCTTGTACCCTCATCTTAAAGGCTTCAATAATTTCTGGGAATTGTTCATTTAAAATATTTTGATTACGACTAACAATCGTTATTTTTTCTTCCTCAAGATAGACGATCGCTCGAAAACCATCGTATTTAACTTCATAAACCCAATCGGTGCCGCTTGGAATTTCGGTAACTAATGATGGAAGCATCGGTTTTAAAAGCTTAACCATTAACCAGTTGCTTTCTTTGTCCTAGTTGTTTTTCGTTTTTTCGGCTTTGTTTGGTCGATGCTTGCTTGTAATGCTTCCATTAAATCAACAACATTTGTTTGCGGTGTTTGTTTTGATGTTTTTACTTCATTTCCGGTAATTTTTGCTTGAATTAAGTCCATCAAAGCGGTACGATAATCATCTGTATATTTCTCAGGTTCAAATGTCGTCGTTAATTGTTCAATTAGTTGGATTGCGGTTTCCATTTCTTTTTCACTTAATTCGATATTATCGGGTACTCCAGGAACTTGATCAATGTTCCGTACTTCATCAGGGAAATAAATCGTTTCAAGAACAAGGGTATTTTTATAAACGCGGACAACGGCTAAATTTTGTTTTGAACGGATCGTTATTTTGGCAATCCCGATTTTACCAGATTGATCCATCGCTTGTTTTAGTAGCATGTACGCTTTTTGACCATTATCGTTTGGACCAATGAAATAAGAGCGGTTAAAATAAATTGGGTCGATTTCTTCTAATTTTACAAAGTCGATTATTTCGACACTTTTGTTCTGTTCTTGCTCGATCTTTTCTAAATCTTCTGCATCTAATAGGACAAACTTGCCTGGTTCATACTCATAGCCCTTTACGATTTCATCATTTTCAACTTCCTTTTCACAGACAGGGCAGGTGCGCTCATATTTAATTGGACTATTGCATTCTTTATGAATCATTCTAAGTTTTATGTCTTTATTTTCGGTTGCTGAATATAGTTTTATTGGAATATGGACTAAACCAAAGCTTATCGAGCCTTTCCACATTGTATGCATCATTTGTCACTCCTCTAAAAAATAGTTTTACTTTTATTAGTATGTACGTCTCAAGTAAAGGGAGTCTGTAAGCTTTTACCTAAATGGGAAATTTGTCTATATAAAGAGAGAAAATAATGCTTGTCAAAAGTGGTGACACCGTTTCATAATGGAAAGGGAGTACGAAAATGCTTTTACGTTTCATTCCTAAGTTATACGTAACTTGGCGCTAGATTTTTTATCAAAGGAGTGTTTCAAATTCAACCCCAACCTGAGTTTCATTTTGTTAAACGTCCTAGTAAACCAAAGAAAAGAATGATTCTTAAAGATGGACTAATCCTTTGTCTGTTTGTTTATTTGTTAGCAGTCATTTATGTAACTTTGTTTATGTGGAATTACGGTGCTTCATTAGGACCTGTCGGGCCTGGAGGGAGAAATTATAATTTTATCCCATTTCGAAGTATCTACCGAATTGCTGTATATAGTCCAACAATTGTTGCACCAATTAAAATATTGGTTGGCAATATTATACTGTTTATTCCATTTGGGTTTTTAGTTCCGATAGCTTTCAAAAGTTTAAGAACGAAAGTAATGGGAACAACATTTTTGGGAATGTTATTTTCTATTTTAATTGAAAGTAGTCAATATTTATTTACGTACCGGGTCTCAAATATTGATGATGTCATTTTAAATACGTTAGGGGCTTTTATTGGGGCGGTTATGATTAGGATCTGCTTTTTCATTAAATCAAAAATTTGGTATTTTAAAACATAAAAGGATGAACCAAAGGTAATAGCGATTTGCTATATCGGAGTGGTTCATCCTTTTCATGTTTAATTTATAGGTAATGACTTTTTCCAACGGGTATAAAAATAAATCGTTAATAAGATGATTAGTGCATACAAGGCAATAACAAAAAACACTTCTCGGTTAGTCGATACAAGGGAGTGGCCCAACACAGCGAATAAAAGCATCGCGGGAATTTTCCCTAAGCTTGAGGCTATTGTGTAGCTAACAAAAGATACACGACTGACAGCGCTATATGCGTTTACAACAATCGACGGAATGAACGGAATTAACCGTGATACCAGTATCGTAATAAAGGCATTACGTTCAAACATAACCGTAATCATCTCTAATCGTTTATAACGACGAATAATTCTTAATCCCCAGTTTTGAAACACAAAACGGATAAAAAGGAACATAATGATTGATGCTGCTGTTGAAGCAACCCACGTTACAAATCCGCCTAAAAATGTCCCATACATCGCTCCAATAATACCGCCGATAATTGGAAATGGGATGATCGGAAATAGCGCGAAAAGAGTTGCAATGAACATCGTAAAAAAGACTGAGCTATCTTTTGTTTGTTGGAACCAAAACAATAACTCATCTTGAAATACAAAAATAACAATGGCAATAAATAAGTAAAAAACAAATAAGAACAGTTTATTCATGATGTCTCTCCTAACAAATAAACAAGAATCCGCACTTGGCAAATCCATCGATTTTAATAGTCACACTGGCGCTCATAGAAATTATCGCAACTCTTTGCAAACAACAGTAAAAGGCTTGTTTTACATCTATAGATTTTACCATAGAACGTTTTAAAACCAATTAAAAATGCTTTTAATTTCAGTAAATTATTCTTTTCATATGATAACATGTTTGTTATGATATTAATACAATAAAACTAAGTGGTTAACTCGGAATTAAGAAGGTGACAAGCATGGCAAAGCGATTGATATATCCGTTTTTCTTAATTGTTTTTATGATAGGTTTTTACAATTTAATTTTAATGAACAATGCTATTAAGGAAACAATCGTCACCGATGGGATTGTTTTTGAAAGGCTCGAAGAAGCTGTATTAGCTGGATATGGAAAGAATGATAGACTCACGCTACTGCAAACAGGAGAAAAAAATGTAAATATCCATTACGTTCTGTACGCGATTAATCAGGAGCAGTTAATGAGCGAACTTTTTTATAAAAGCGAAGCAGGGTATGAGCGAATTATAGATAGCCGTTTGATCATAGGGGGAACGTCTTTACAAGACGCCGAATATAAAATTCGGACATTTTTAATTACGGATGGACCTTGGTTAACAAATGGTACGCCTTTTACCTATGTCACCATCGGCTATATTCAAACACCCGAGCAAGTAGATAATGTAGAAATTAGGTATGAAGAGCTATATAAGAAAGTAGCTGTTGAAAATCAATCGTTCTTTAACATAGCTAGCTCAACGCACCAGTGGGACACACTGCATCCAATTATTTTTTATGATCAGAATAGAGAGGAGATTGGAGGTTATTTAACGGATTTAGTAGTTTCAGGTGCTTATTGTCATTAGACGGAGTGATCCGTCTCTTTTTTATTTTTAAAAACGATGGAATTTTTGTTCGAAATGAGTTATATTTCGGGTAACGAAAAATAATAGTGAGGGATTATGAGTGAAAACTAAAAAAATTTGGCTTATTTATTTAATGTTAGCTTTAGCAACTAGTACATGGGGAAGTGCCTTTATTGCAGGGAAAATTGCGATCCAAAGCTTTGAACCAGCAACGGTTGCTTTTCTTCGTTTTTTTGGTGCGGCGATTTTACTTTTACCATTGATGTGGTATTTAGAAAAAGATATTCCTAAGCCTTCAAAAAAAGATTGGTTCTTATTTGCGATGCTTGGATTGACGGGGATTGCGCTTTATAATATTTTCTTTTTTGTTGCTAGTAAACATGCTCCAGTTATTAAAAGCTCTCTGTTTATTGCCTCTAATCCTATCTTGATTATAGTGTTATCAGGTTTGTTTTTAAAAGAAAAAATCTCACGAAACCAAATATTTGGTCTCATTTTAGCGCTGTTAGGTGTTTCTTTCATCATTACGAACGGACATCTTGAAGTATTCTTGACGATGGATTTTGAGGCAATTGATCTCGTCCTACTTGGAGCTGTCATTTGTTGGGCTTTATACAGTGTCATTGGTAGGGTTGTATTGAGGAAGTTCAGTTCAATTGTTTCAACAACGTATGCGGTCGCATTTGGAACACTGTTTTTATTTCCCTTTGCCGTGTTGGAAACAACAGTTACTGATTTAGCCTCAAGTACATTCGCGGCATGGCTCTCGATTGGTCATATGAGCGTATTTGTGACGGTTGTCTCCTTTATTATGTATTATTACGGAATACAACAAATTGGAGCAGCGAAAGCATCAATATTTATCAACTTTATGCCCATCTCGGCAGTGATAATGGCAAGCTTATTTTTAGGGGAGTCCCTTACAATTCCGCATTTAATTGGAGCTGTTTTTGTATTAGGTGGAGTTACGTTGAGCACGTATAAACGTCCGGTTAAAAAAGCGAAACTGAACGAAATTAGAAAATTAGCCTAAATAATTCGACAAACTTTTGACTGAGAGCGACAGTGCTCTCCTTTTTTTGTTTAAGGAGGTATTTGGTTAAAAGGGTAGGGTTTATATACAAAAATAAGACAAGCTCAGTCTCTTTCTGTAATTAAAAAAATTCCATTATAATAATATAATTTAATTTCCGTCGAAAAACGAATTAATTTGCAAAACGAAAAGGTTTGAAGCACATTTTTTAACCGTATAGAATAAGTAGTACTATAATCTTTTTTTGTTGCAATGAGATATTTCGAAGGAGTGTTTTTTATGGATTTAAATTATGAAGAAATGACAACATGTGAAATTATTGAGTATTATAAAAGAGTAAAAGATTACATTGATCAAGGGTTTCGTGTGGAAGGATTAAAGGACGAATTGAACCTAATTTCAAAGACTTTAAAAGGAAAAAGTACTGAAATGAGTGGGTCAGAATTAGATCAATATTTAGTAGAGATTGAAACATATCTAAAGAGTATTCGCCACTAGTAGGACGAGAAATAAATATTCTTGTCCTTTTTTCATTTGCTGAGAAATTTTATCGTGAAAATGATACTATAAGAAAGATAGTTTTTCTAGGGTGGTGATTAAGATGAGTATTAGTACATACAGCTTTTTTGATATTGAAAAGTCCGTGGAAAAGTGGAGTGAAAATATTGACAGAGTTAACGAAGGCCAATTGCTTCGATTGTTACAAGCCGTCGATAAAATCCAGGAACAAACAAATAAAACAAGTACTTTAAAAGCAAAGTTGTATTCGATGATTGCCTATGCTAGGTTTAAGCGAGTCGCTCGGCTTGACCAAATCACACTCAGCTGGTTAGACAAAGCGATGGAAGTAGATGCGAAAGATCCACTAATTAATGAAACCTATATTAAAATTTATTTTATGCTACTAGATGCGCCGTTACTCCCTAGTCATTTTCCACAAATTCGTGAAACTGATCATGGTAATGCGAAAAAAAAATTAGCCAATGACTATTTGAAATTGGCCAATGAATTTTTTGAACGTGCTTCTTATTTTGAGGGAATTATTAATTCACTTATTCAGGCAGCTAGAAGGTTATATGACGATGAGAAAATTATTAAATTTGAGATTCTCGCAGAACTATTGCAGCAATTAAAGAAAGAATTACGGACAATCGTAAAGTCTACCGAGTCTTACTCTGATTCAGTGAAAGGCATTTATTACTCGCAAGCGCAACTTGCTGAAGTGAAAAAATCAATCGCTGAAATCGAAACACTACATAGAAAATGGCAGGAAACTACCGGACATAGTGAGATAGTCGATGCGTCTATGGAAAACTCTGCTTTAACAGAGTTGCAAAAAATGGTTGGCCTAACGGAGGTAAAGGAAAGAGTTGAAAAGCTTTACCATTACTTGTTGTATCAGAAAGTTCGAAAAGAAAAGGGTTACCTTTTAAAAGACGAATTGAGCTTAAATATGATCTTAACTGGTAATCCCGGAACAGGAAAAACAACGTTAGCGAGATTGCTTGCGAAAATATATTTTGAGCTCGGTATGTTACCTAGAGAAGAAGTGATTGAGGTCGACCGCTCACATTTAGTAGGTGGCTATGTTGGGCAAACCGAAGAGAATACGATGAATATCATTAAACAAGCGGTCGGTGGCGTGTTGTTTATCGATGAGGCGTATAGCTTGAAAAGAGAAGACAGTAGCGGCAATGATTATGGTCAAACAGTGATTGATACGCTTGTTTCAGCAATGACAAGCAGTGAATATGCAGGCAAGTTTGCTATTATTTTAGCCGGGTATCCTGAAGAGATGCGACAGTTTTTGTGGGCAAACCCAGGACTGCGCAGTCGTTTTCCAGAACCTAATCATATTCATTTACGTGATTATCTAGTTGATGAGTTAGTAGAAATTGCTGAATTAGTTGCAATTGATAATGATTTTACCTTCTCCGAAGAAGCGATTATCGAACTGAAGAAGCGGATTGAAGGAGAACAAGTAGATATAACTTTTGGTAATGCTAGAACTGTTAAAAACATCGTTCTTGATGCGATTTTTCAAAAAGGGTCGCTTGTAGCCCTAAATGAACCGTTTAACAATGCGGATTTTACAATTTTAGAAAAAGAGGATGTTCGAGTTAAGCAAAAACATGAGGAAGAAATTCGTGGAATCGATCAATTAGATGCACTTGTTGGCTTACAAGATATAAAACAAGAGGTGAAGTCATTAATCTCGTTTGTAAAGGTTCAACAACTTCGCCGTGAAAAGAAACTGCCAACAGTGCCACTGCAACTCCATTCCATTTTTACTGGTAACCCTGGAACTGGAAAAACAACGGTTGCCAAAATATATGCCAAAATTTTAAAAGAGATTGGGCTTCTAAAAAGAGGTCATCTTGTTGTTGCCGGTAGAGGTGATCTTGTTGCCGGGTATACTGGTCAAACAGCACTAAAGACGAAGAAGAAGATTAGAGAGGCTTTAGGTGGTGTACTCTTTATTGACGAAGCTTATTCGTTAGTAGGAAACCAAGGCGATTTTGGCAAAGAGGCGATTGATACATTAGTAGATGAAATGACGAAGCACGATGATAATGTTGTTGTCATTTTAGCAGGTTATCCAAATGAGATCACAAAATTAATTGAAAGTAACCCTGGTCTTTCCTCACGGATGAAGAAACAGTACCATTTTGAGGATTATAAAACAGGTGAATTGGTTGAAATCGTAGAACTTTATGCGAAGCAATATGGGTATACACTGGCGAGTGACGTCAATAATTATCTACAAGCAAAACTAGCAGAGCGAAAGCCCGCTGGAAACGGGCGCTATGCGAAGGATCTTGTAGATTTAGCAATCCAGCATCATTCTCATCGGATTATGAGTGAGTCCGATGAACTTACAACGATTGAACTTACACAATTAATTGTAGAAGACTTTAGAAAATATAAGGAGGACTAACATGCATATTTCCAATGCAAAAATTGAAGTTCGTTACGCAGAAACAGATCAAATGGGTGTCGTTTATCACGCTAACTATCTGGTCTGGTGTGAAATTGGTCGGACAAAATTTATTGAGGATATCGGTTTTAAATACGCTCAATTGGAAAAAGAAGGTATTTTATCGCCAGTTGTTAATGTTCAATTTTCTTATAAGTATCCAGCGAAATATGGTGAAACTGTTGAAGTTCGAACATGGGTCGAAGACTATAATAGTGTGAAGGTTACATATGGTTATGAAATTGTTAACGAAGCAGGAAAAGTTTGTGTAACAGGAACGAGTGAACATGTCTGTGTAACGAAAGAATCGTTTCGTCCTATTTCGATTAAGCGAAAGTATCCAAGTTTGCATGAAGCGTATGAAAAAGTAAAGAAACAATAGGATATATGCATAAAACTTTTGCTATAGTAAAAAATAACTCTGTACTTTAATGAATTTCATAATTCATTATGTAATTGCGTAAAAATCATTCGCTTATCGCTTGATTAGGGTAATTATGAAATTCACTCACTTACGAATACTAAGGACAAGGGGACTTTATACATGGCAAAACCAGATAATCGTTATAATAATGCGGAGCGTTTGGAGCAAATGATAAATAACACCATTGAGAATTTAGAAGAAGCACATAAGACGCTGCAGAATGAAGATTTAAATGAAGTTGACAAAGAAGCGATTGAAGCAAAAAATGTAAGGCGTGAACAAAGCATAGAGAGCTTTAAAGCTGAGATGGAAGATGAAATTATAGCACGCGAAAACGGAGAAATTTAGTGATGAGAAGGTTAGGTTATATGCCTAGCCTTTTTCTGTGGAGATTGTTTTTGATTAAGAACTAAATATAATTTTATCGCCAATTCATAATGACATCAAAACAACTTTCTAGAAGATGTCGGTGGGTTTCCTTGTACGAGCCTCTAAAATTCGTTAGAGTTATATAGCGAGAGAGGAAGGGGATCGACGGTGCGTGGATTTTATACCATTGATGGTTTTCCATTTTTTTATCGTCGATCTTGTCGAAGCTTTTCTACTGCAGGAAATCTAACAAAATGTATGTGCTCGTTACTCATAAATGGTAAACTAAGGGTTGAGAAGTGAAAATTTTGGAGGTAAATGATGGGTGACATGCAAAACAAAATCATTGAAGCATTGAAGGTAAAACCTACAATTGATGTAAAAGCAGAGATTGAACAACGGGTTCAACTACTAAAACAATACGTAATGAAAACGAAAACAAAGGGCTATGTTTTAGGAATTTCAGGTGGACAAGATTCTACTTTAGCAGGCAGGCTTTGCCAAATAGCAATAAATGAATTAAACGAGACAAATGAAGGTGACCCTTATATGTTTATTGCTGTTCGTCTTCCATATGGAGAACAACAAGATGAACAAGATGCTCAAGATGCGTTAGCTTTTATTTCGCCTACAGAAACGCTAACAGTTAATATTAAAGATGCTGTTGATGCTTCCGTAAAAGCATTTTCAAACGCCACTGGGAATGAGCTTAGCGATTTTATGAAAGGTAATACAAAAGCAAGGGAGCGAATGAAGGTTCAGTATGACATCGGAGCATATTATCATTGTCTTGTTGTTGGAACTGATCATTCTGCAGAAGCGATTACTGGATTTTTTACGAAGCATGGTGATGGTGCTTGTGATATCGTTCCACTTTTTGGCTTAAATAAACGACAAGGCAAGCAATTGCTGCAGCATTTAGGTTGTCCCGAACACCTTTATTTGAAAGTTCCAACTGCTGATTTAGAAGACGACAAACCAGGCTTACCCGATGAAGCCGCATTAGGATTTACATACGAAAACATTGATGATTATCTAGAAGGAAAACAAGTTACTAATGATATTAGTGAGAAAATTGAAAAGAAATACATTGCTACAGAACATAAACGCCAAGGTGCGGTAACAGTTTATGATGAGTGGTGGAAATAATTTGAGAGTTTTACTCTTATTAAAAAAGGGGTGATTTAATTGCAGAATGCGGATTTACATATGCATACAACCGCCTCTGATGGAGGCTATTCCCCGTTAGAATTGGTGACTAAATGTAAGGAAGTCGGCTTAGAATACATTGCAATCACTGATCATGATACAGTTGGTGGTGTAGCAGAAGCGATCAAAGAAGGAGAAAAGCATGGGATAACTGTTATTTCTGGCATTGAATTTTCTACAAAAGAAGCCGGTGTCAGTGTTCATATTTTAGGGTACGGTATTGATGTCACTGATGCAGCCCTTTTAAAAATGCTCCAAGAACAACAACAGATGAGAAAAAAAAGAATGGAAGAAATGGTCACAAAATTTGCCGAACAAAATATTCACATCGATGAAGTAGAAATTCTAAAAGAGGCTGATGGTGGAAGTATTGGCAGACCTCATGTTGCGAAGGTGCTCGTAAAAATGGGTATCGTAAAAGATGTTGCAGAAGCATTCCATCTTTATTTGGCCGAAGGAAAACCTTGCTATGTGAAAAAAGAGCGAGAAATGACCCCATTAGAAGCACTCAAGTGGATTGAAGCTGCCAAAGGAGTAGCAATTGTTGCTCATCCAGTCTATTACGATTTAGATGACAAAATCGAAGAATGGGTAGCAACTGGTTTACTTCATGGGGTGGAAGTGTACCATCGTGATCACGAAGATGCAGTTCAAAAACATTATGAGCAACTAGTCAAGCGAATTGAGCAAAAATTTGATATCAGTCTTCTTAGAACAGGTGGCTCTGACTTTCATCATGAAGATTACGGAAGAGTTCGTCAACCGTTAGGAGAAACGCGGATTGATAACGAATTTGCGATTGAGTTACTGGCGAAAATTCAGTCAAGGAGCTAGCTTTAGTTGCTTTTATTTTTATACAATATACAGCCCAAAACGCTTCATTTCGTGCGTTTTGGGCTAGTTTGTTCAATAAAGATAGAATGAGTTTAATTTCGTACGTCTCAAAAACGATTAAAGGACATGAAACTCCAAAAAATGTAAAATTCAGTCCGTAAAAGGTAGTAACGAGGACGAAAATTCCTAATAACTGGAAAACACAGTCCATAAAATGAAGTAACGAGGACATGAATTCCTAATAACTGTAAAATCCAGTCCGTAAAAGGTAGTAACGAGGACGCGAACTCCTAATAAGTGGAAAATCCAGTCCGTAAAAGGTAGTAACGAGGACGTGAACTCCTAATAAGTGGAAAATCCAGTCCATAAAAGGTAGTAACGAGGACACGAACTCCTAGAAACTGTAAAATGCAGTCCGTAAAAGGTAGTAACGAGGACGCGAACTCCTAATAACTGTTAAATTCAGTCCATATAAGGTAGTAACAAGGACAGGACTCCCAATAACTGTAAAATTCAGTCCGTAAAAGGTAGTAATGAGGACGAAAATTCCTAATAACTGGAAAACGCAGTCCGTAAAAGGTAGTAATGAGGACGAAAATTCCTAATAACTGGAAAACACAGTCCGTAAAATGAAGTAACAAGGACACGAATTCCCAATAACTGTAAAATTTAGTCCATAAAAGGTAGTAACGAGGATACGAATTCCTAATAACTGTAAAACTCAGTCCAGTAACTAAGGTTTTGAAGACACGAACTCCTATAAACTGTAAAAATCAGGTGAACTTGTTTCTAAGACACCCCGAAAAATTGGTTAGAGGGGAATCTCTTTAAAGCTAATACTTTTTAACCTCACTTGTTGCGTCAATGTATGTTTCCAAAAGTGCTTGGGAGGCGAGTTGATCAGCTTCTTTGTTTTCGGCACGATTAATCGCTTCAAAGCTTACTTCAAGGCCAAGTGCTTTGATTTTCTCTTCAATTTTATCAAGCCACCGTATATGTTCTGGTTCATAACAAGGCCATTCACCTTTTGCTTGGTTAATAACGACTAAAGAATCGCCTTTCACTGTGACGGGTAGATGGTGAACTCCAAGGCGTTCTAATTCATTCATGGCAGTCCATAAAGCCGCAAATTCAGCTTCGTTGTTAGATGAGAGTTGTTCAAGTCGTTCATTTTTTCTTAAACGGAAGTATTTTTCATTTTGCTCATAGTAAATAGCAACCCCGACTCCAGATAGTCGCTCTTCTTCGTTAAAACCGCCATCAAAATAAATCAGGATATTGTGGGGTTCTTCTTTAAGACTTTCGAGATACTTGTGTAAGTGTTTTTTAAGCCAACTAGCATCTGTTTGATCAATGAAATTAATTTTGGCGATACGACCCGTTTTTTCAAGATCCTCACTTAAAAAAAGCGCTTCTTGAACAGGGAAAAAATCAGTCGTCAATTCATATTGATTTGTTCCATTTTTCGGTTTATAGAAAATTTCCAAACGTATCTTCATCGTTTCTCTCCTTTACTCCTTCAATTAACTAAAGAAATAATTGCGAATTTTATAAAAACATGATAACTTAAATACTTAAAAGGGTCTAATCATTCTTTTGGTTTCTTTTATTAATTGCCCTTAAAAATGAGTAATATCCATTGAGAATGGATTGTAGATCGAGGAGTGACAAAAATGCCAATTAAAATTCCTGACGCCCTTCCCGCAAAAGAAATCTTGTTGAAAGAAAATATTTTTGTTATGGATGAAAGCCGTGCGTTTAGTCAAGATATACGCCCGTTAAAAATTATTATTCTTAATCTTATGCCAGTAAAAGAAGTTACAGAAACTCAATTACTTCGTCTTTTAGGAAATACACCTTTACAAGTAGAAGTTGCGTTTATACATCCGGATACCCATCAATCAAAAAATACATCAGAGCAACATTTGACGGCATTTTATCAAACGTTTGCAGATATAAAAGATAAAAAATTTGATGGAATGATCATCACCGGAGCTCCTATTGAACATCTCCCTTTTGAAGATGTTACTTATTGGGAAGAATTACAACAAATTATGGATTGGTCTGTTCAAAATGTAACATCTACATTACATATATGCTGGGGAGCTCAAGCAGGTCTTTATCATCACTATGGTGTTCCAAAATATATGTTAAAAGAGAAAGTCTTTGGTGTTTTCCCACATATTATTTTTAACCGTAATGTAAACTTATTAAGAGGTTTTGATGATGAATATGTCGTACCGCAATCGCGATATACAGAGGTACGCAGGGAGGATATTGAAACCGTTTGCGATCTTGAAATTTTGTCAGAGTCACCTGAAAGTGGCGTAAATATTGTCGCATCAAAAAACGGCAAACAAATCTTTATTACCGGCCATTTTGAATATGATGCCACAACTTTAAAAAGTGAGTATCAAAGAGACATTGATAAAGGATTAGAAATTTGTTGTCCCTTAAACTATTTTTATAATAATGATCCAAGTTCTGAACCAAGGCTTCGTTGGAGAGCGCATGCTAATTTAATTTTTTCTAATTGGCTAAATTATTATGTGTACCAAGAAACACCTTATGATTTAACAAAACAAGAATAGACGAGAGTGTCAGTTCACAGCGTGTGTAAGTGCTGATAGCTGACACTTTTTGTGCTTTCTAGATGGAAAAGGTACCTCTTTGAAATTTTCCGCATACATTAAAAAATAGGTAACTGTCTATTAGAATGTACAAAGGAATCAGTTCAGGAGGTTTATAAATGAGTGTAAAACATTATTTTTTAGATGGAAATACGAGTAAAGGCTATGTCTCCCTAGTTAATCATATTGTCAATGCGATCAACAACGTATATATAATTAAAGGTAGTTTGAAGAGTGAAAAAACGAGGATTTTTAAACAGTTAAGTGATCATTTCGAGAAACAAGGTATAGAAATTTATTGGCTACACAACCCTTCCGACGAGAAAAAGTTAGATGGGATTGTTATTCCAAAAAAGGGCATCGCGATCATAGCTGGCTCTGAAAGAAATGGGATTGAAGCTAAATTCAGCAACTTTGTAGCAAAAGTTTTCGACCTTGATGAGGCTTTGGATCATTTACAATTAGTCATAAATAAAAATGCAATCATCAAGATGCAGACTGAAATTGAGCAATACCATGAAGAAGCTTATGCTAGGTTTGCTAAAGGAAAAGAAATTCATGAAAAGAAAGAAGAATTATATATTGCTGCTATGGATTTTGATAAAGCAAATAAAGTTACTGCACAATTAGCTGCAAAGCTTTTTCATAATGTTTCTGTAGCCCCTGAAAGTAGGATTGTTGAGCAGTTATTCTTCGGAGCAGCAACACCAAATGGTCCGATAAATTTTATTGACAATATTACGAGTGATCTTTCAAAAAGGTACATTATTAAAGGGCGATCTGGCAGCGGAAAAAGCACCGTCATGAGAAAAATCGGAAAATATGCTGAAAATGTTGGTTTGGCTGTCCAATACTTTCCTTGTGGCTTAGACCCGAACAGTCTAGATATGATTATTATTCCGACTTTAAGTGTAGCGATATTAGATGGAACAGCTCCTCATGTCATTGATCCGTCAAGACCTAATGATGAGGTGATCGACATGTTTGAGCTTTGCATGGATCAGTCTGTAGATAAAAAGTACGATCAAGAGTTTCACGAACTCCATCTTGCTTATAAACAAGAGATGAAGCAAGGGACAAAGTTTTTACAAGAGGCAAAAAAGGTAAACGACTCACTGGAATTGATTTTTGAAGAAGCAACGAATCAAACAATTCTAAGAGAAAAAACGAATCAAATACTATTTGAGCTAACAAACGAATAAGTGCTGTTTCTCCCTTAAAAGCTTTTGTAAAAACTAAGGTAATTAGCAATTATTTAACTCCCTTTAATATTGTCGTTTTGGAAAGAATACAAATATGGAGGGAGTTAAATGAATTGGTTCTTCATTGTCATCATAGTTGTCCTTGTATATCTTACCGTAAAAAATAACTGGTTTTATGATCCAACCTCACCAGACCGACCGAAAAAAACAAAAGCTGAAGATTGGTTTTTAGCTAAATCCAAGAGAAGGAGCAACCGTTAAGCTTCTTCTTTTTTATATAGAAAGAAAAATACTAAATAATTTTCATTCGATATCCTTAAATGGTATAATAATACATGTTTTCGATATAGCTTTTTATTATAAGAAAAGATAGGTGTTGAAGGATATGGATGCATTAGAGATTTTAATGAACAAAGATAAAGTTGTCCCATATTTTCAACCGATTTTAAGTGCAACTGAGCAAAGTGTCAGCGGTTATGAAGTACTTGGTAGAATTCATAATGATGATGGCGAGGTGATCAGTTTAGGGGATTTCTTTAACAATGAAAGTATTCCTGATGAGTATGTGATAGAAATAGATGAGCATATTCAAGACATGGCTTTTAATTATTACTGTCAAGCAAAGCAAAATGTAAATTTATTTATTAATTGCAATTCTACTATATTGATGAATAACCAAGACTATATAGAACGGCTACTGAATCGAATAAAGTCATATGAAACGCGTGGACTTTTATTAGAGAAAACTGTTTTAGAGATTAGGGAGCATGATTATCTTGGTGATTTATCACAGCTTGGACATTTACTTATGTATATAAAAAGCTTTGGTATTAGAGTAGCCATTGATGATGTTGGGAAGGGTGGAAGCAACTTAGATCGGATTGCGCAACTTGAACCAGATATTTTAAAAGTTGATTTGAACTTTATTAAAGGTGCTTCAATTTCTCAAGCACATCGTGATGTATTATACTCGCTATCAACCTTTGCGAGAAAAATGGGTGCGACGTTATTGTTTGAAGGCATTGGTGACCTAACGAAATTAAATGCGGCGTGGCGTAACGGCGGTCGTTATTACCAAGGATTCTATTTAGCAAAACCTGCTCCTCAGTTTATTACAAAAAGCCATTGCAAAGAAAAGCTTAAAAGTGAGTTTCAACAGTTCATTACTCATGAACGAAATCATTTAAGTAATCAATATAACTTTACAGAACAATTACACAATCGACTTGAACAAATAATCAAAAAAGATAAGACAACGTCATTGGATGAGTTAATTAAAGGTTTGGCAACTAATCTTACAGATGTCTGCTTCCGCCTCTACATATGTGACCAGTTTGGATTCCAACGTTCATCAAACTACGTCAAAAACAACAATAGTAGTCATTGGCAGAAACAAGAAGAGTACTTAGGTAAGAATTGGAGTTGGCGCCCGTATTTCCTCGAGACGATTGTTCGAATGCAATACGAAAAACGAGGCGTCTTATCTGACTTATACAGCGATATAGAAACGAATGAGTTTATTCGAACTTTCTCTTATCCAATAAATGAAGAACTTTACTTATTTCTAGATATTCCATATGCGTTCCTTTTTGAAAGAAAAGGATTACTATTCTAAAAAAGATGGACTCAGCTTTACTGGGTCTTCTTTTGCTGTCTCTATTTCCAGCAAACTATAAAACCGAACCGATCGGAGTAAAACCTCATGACTTCTACTTTAAACTTAAAAGCATTACTATTTTTTTATTATTCTGCCATGACAATTATCATTAGTTATTTACCTGTATATTTTCAGGAAAGTGGTATAAGTAGTGGCCAAATTGGCTTTTTATTAGCTGTTGGACCTCTAGCAGCTATGATTTCACAACCCTTTTGGGGTTTCATGAGTGATAAATATAAGACATCAAAAAAAATGATTATGACTTGTTTAATCGGAGCGATCATTGGTTCAATACTGATGTTTCAAACCGTTAATTATTCAATTCTGATCGTCACTGTCTTTATCTTTTTTGCCTTCATGTCGCCTGTGGGTGGCTTAGGAGATAGTCTTACTCAAAAAACCGCGAATCGACTATCTGTTTCTTTCGGCTCGATTCGTATGTATGGTTCTCTTGGGTTTGCAGTTATGTCGCTTCTAAGTGGCTTTCTATTAAACAGTATTGGTGTTACATACATTTACATACCCTTTCTTTTCTTTGTGACGATAACCTTACTAATTTCTATAGGTGTCAAAGATGTAGAAGCTTCAAAAGTGCCAATAAATTTAAAAGAGGCTTTAAAGTTATTACGGCATAAAAAATTTATGCTTTTTTTATTCATCATGATGTTCATCACGATCACGCACCGAACAAATGACAGTTTTTTAGGGATTTATATTTTTGAAAAAGGTGGGACTGAATCGTTTATAGGGTGGGCTTGGTTTATCGGTGTCGTTTCAGAAGCAATTGTTTTTGCGACAGCAACGATTTGGTTTCGTAAATTCCATGCTTTAACATTTATTGTTTTTTCCGGGATTTTATTTGCTGTACGGTGGTTTATTATGGGGGTTATTCAAGAACCGTTACTTGTTTTACCACTACAAGTGATGCATGGTTTATCGTTTGGAATTTTTTATTTATGTGCATTTGATTATGTGACAAAGTTAATTCCTGAACAGTTGCAATCAACAGGTCACCTTCTATTTTATTCCTTTTTCTTTGGAATCTCAGGAATGATTGGTTCAAGTATTGGTGGATTAATTATCGAACAGGAGAGTGTTGCCTTTCTTTATGTAATTTTAGCGTGTGTGGCATTAATTGGAGCGATCTCGCTTTTGGTTTACCAGTTAATTTACGCAAAGGCAGTAAAGAAACAGCTGCAAATCTAACAAAATAAATATCATTTTGGAAGTAGTTACCTCTAGTTTTAGTAACTACTTTTTTGTTTTAATGTTAAAAGTTTTCACAAACTTGTGAACAAACGAAAATTTTTATGGTATATTATATAAATATAAAAAGTACTGCTAGGTGAAAACATAAAAAAGAAAAGGGTGTCGAGAAATGAATAGCTTACGGGGGAAAATTATTAGCGGGTTTATGGTCATTCTTCTATTGTTGATCATTATGTCTGCCTATAGTCTTTATAACATTCATCGAATTAACAACAATGTGGAACGAATCGTTCAAGAGGATCTGCAAAGATTTTCATTAAGTAATGATTTAGCCTTTAATATGGCAGAAAGATTAGCATTGGTTAGAGGTTACATATTAGTCGGGAAAAAGGAATATAAAGAGAGTTACTTACAGTTGACTGAAGAAAGTGTCCTGTTAGAGGAACAATTATTAGCCATCCATGAAGATGCCAATACCCTAGATTTAGTAGAAAAAAGTCAACTTTGGGATCGGTTGATTACGGGAAGAATTTTCCCGATGTTTGAAGCTAATGGTCGAGAAACTGCGGTTATTAGTATTCAACATCAAGTCGATCCACTAGCCAATGAAGTAGCAGAACGTTACCATGAGTTAGCTTTAGCTGGGCAAGCAGATATGATTAACCAAGGTAGAGCAATGGTCAACCACGGTGATACAATCGTGTTATTCAACATTGTGGCTACTGTTATTGGGATAGTGATTGCCCTAGTTGTAGCCTTAATCACGGCTAAGAGAATCGTTGCGCCGATTACAGCAGTAGTACAATTAGTGGAACAGGTAGCTAAAGGTGATTTAACAGGGAAAGAGATCGTCGTTAAATCAAATGACGAGCTTGGTCGCCTCATTAAATCGACAAATGAAATGGCTAATAACTTGCGAAATCTTTTGACTAGAACGACAGAAACATCTAATCAAGTAGCGGCTGCGTCTGAAGAGCTAACAGCTAGCTCTGATCAAACGACAATTGCCACAAATCAAATTGCTTCTACCATTCAAGATGTTGCAAAAGGTGCCGCAGTTACTGTAAACGGAGCACAAGAAAGTGCTAGAGCAATGGAAGAGATGACTGTTGGAATTCAGCGAATTGCTGAGTCGTCATCACTTGTTTCCGAAAGCTCATTAGATGCGACCCAAGAAGCACAAGAAGGGAATATCGCATTGCAACGAGTCATCGAGCAAATGAATTCAATTAGTATTGCTGTAAAAGATGCGAGCCAAATTATCGGCAGGTTAGGAGAACGTTCTAACGAGATTGGAAGTATTTTAGGTGTTATTACAGCAATTGCGGATCAAACTAATTTATTAGCGTTAAATGCAGCGATCGAAGCTGCCCGAGCTGGTGAACATGGTAAAGGCTTTGCTGTTGTTGCCGATGAAGTTCGCAAGCTTGCAGAAGAATCTAGACAATCTGCCGATAAGATCTCTTTAGTTATTCACGAAATTCAAGCTGATACATTAGTCGCTGAAAAAACAATGGATAATGGTACAAAAGAAGTAGCAGAAGGAATTTCAGTCGTTGAAGAAACTGGACATGCCTTTGAAAGGATTTTAACCGCTATCCAAAACGTTTCTTCACAAATTCAAGAAGTGTCAGCTACTGCCCAAGAGATGTCAGCAAGTTCTGAGCAAGTTAGTGCCTCAGTCGATGAAATGGCTATCGTCTCTGCAGAAACCGCGGAGCACTTCCAATCAGTTGCTGCAGGTGCTGATCAGCAGTTATCGTCAATGGAAGAAATCCAAGCGTCTGCGAACAACTTAAGTCAGTTAGCACAAGCGTTACAAGAAGAAATTACAAAGTTTAAGCTATAATTGATCAAAATAAGACATCGCTACTTTAAATGAGCGATGTCTTGTTTTTTTAGTGATGATATTTCTTTAAAAATCTTATCATAACGAACTCATGAATTGGTGCTTGCGTTACTAGATAGACCCACCAAGGTAACTTTGGTTGAAAGTGTTCTAGGGCAATGACCGAAGTCCCTTTATAACGATAAAATGTAAATGTTCCATGTTGTTGCTGTATAGCTAATAGGCCACCTGTAACTAAATATTGCGCCTTCTTATCATCTTGATCCTCAAGTTTTAGGATTAGGAGTGGTTTCTTCTTTAGGAAACGAAAAGATAGCTCATAGCTGTCTTTTGTCTCGTTAACCTTTATTATTTTTTTCGATGCGGTTGTCAGCCAATAAAAATACATCTTGGCCAAATCAAGAGGTGGAATTTCACTGTTTATTTGTTGAATCGAACAATACCTCTTTAAGCGATTACTTACAGCGATTAGGCTGCATTTTTTTGATGTGACTTTGTAATTATTCTTTAGTTTTTTCGCAAATGCACTAAGCATGTTTATTTCCAATGACTTCACCAACTCTTTCTAAAAATGAATGTTTAAAAAGAACAGAAATGACTCACTCTAATCATAACAGCTATTTTCTAGTTTAGCTTAGAAAGTGAGGAGTGGCGATATGAAAAGAGGGATCTTTGTAAGTATTGGCCTATTAATGATTATTTTGTATATAAACGGATGTGCTATCAATGATCGCGCAGTTGATCCAGGCTTAGAGAATGATCCTGGGGGTAGGTTTCATGCCCATGATCACCAGCGAGGAGAAGGATTTGGTCTGTTTAATCAGCAGCGCGACCGCAAAAATCCGATTGCAAACATTGTAGCAAGAGATGAACGGCCTGGTAGAGGCATGAATGGTATTCTTGATCGCCGACCGCCTGAGATGAATCGGAGAATTTCAAGCCTTGAAACAGCAGATGATACAAGACCGTTATCTTCTGTTGATGATGATAATTATACAGAGCAAGTGACTCAAGAACTTTTGCAAATGGATATGGTTCGTGATTTTCGAATTATTACTTATCAAAATCAATTGTTGGTTGCTGTAGATAGTGATACGACAGATCCTGATACTTTACAAAATGAGATAATGACATTTATGAAAAATAAATTCCCTGATAAAGATGTTTTCGTTATTACTGATCGTCACGCGATTGATCGCATACGTTTGTTGGATAATGGCATCCAGAGAGGACAAACAGACAATAACAGAGAATTTTTTGACGATAATACAGGACCAATTGCAGGACAGTAATGGAGAGGGCTAACTAACAGTAGTTAGCTCTTTTTTTACATAAAATTCAAGAAAAAAATGGCATTTATGGTATGATAAAGACAATAAACTATTTGATGAGGTGTTTGAATTTGAAAACGTTTAAGTTATGTTCGTTAGTTCTGTTATTAGATAATGATATTGAACCAAATGAAATTCCCTTAGTTGCTGGATTAATTATTAATAAAGAGGAAGTTCAAAAAAACTGGCTTATTGAAGCGGTTGTTACAGAGAAGCAGGAGACGTATTTTCGCAAGTTACTTGAAACACAGGAGAAGTTTATGGTTGAAGCAACAATTACAAAGAAATCTAATGCACCAGCAACTTTTGTCTGTACAGTAAAAAGCATCAATAAGATTAATAACAACCTAAGTGTCCTTCTTGACGGTTTACTCGTTGTAAAAGAAGATGACTTTTCAGATATGATCTTACGAAGTATTTTGGAGGAGGGATTTGAAGGAGAGGAAATTTTTAAAGAATTTAAAAGAAGAAAGAAGGATCGCGGCAGAGCAATTCAGGGAGCATTAAACAATGCGTTTGTCCAAGTAAAGGGGAAATTTTTTGACTAACTAATAAGGAGTACAATTTTATGGTAGAAAAAACAGCAATGAAAATGAAAATAGTTGAATACGATCCGAGTTTAGCGGGAAAGGTTGCCGAAATGTGGAATAACAGCCAAGAAGGCTGGGGCGGAGAACGGACGGTGATGACAGAAGAACAGGTCCGTACTCAAGAAGAAAATTCTACAAACAAACATTTGTATATTGCCCTTGATGATGAAAAAGCTGTCGGCTATTGCGGCCTTTCAGAGTATCGCGAAGATGAAGGGGCATTGTATATCCCATTACTGAATGTGCGAGATGATTATCATGGCAAAAAGGTAGGGAAAGCCCTTCTTCTTAAAGCGTTACAAAGAGCAGTTGAATTACAATGGCCACGTCTAGATTTATACACTTGGGCTGGTAATACAAAGGCTGTACCGCTCTATAAAAAATGTGGCTTCTTTTGGGAAGAGCGTGATGACACTGTTCATTTAATGAATTTCATGCCAACGGTATTAAACACTGAGGTATTTAACGAGTTTTTTGAGTGCGTTGATTGGTATGAAGCCTCATCAAGAACAATCGAAGTAAAACCTGATGGATTAAAGGAAAATGGCTTTGACTTCTTTGAGTATAGTTGGCAGCACAAAGAGAAATTTGTTAACGTTCAGTTTGAAAAAACTGGTCGTGGGATGAGATGGATTGAGACTGAAGAATATTGCATTTATGCAACACTTCCAAAAGCTACTTTCGTTGTTGGTAGATCGTACCCGATTACATATCATTTCAAAAATAAAACAGACAAACCGCTAACGATAGAACTAACTGGTGTGACAGATAAAAATATTACCTTCGCTCTATCTGAGCAACTGACAGTTACAAAAGAGCAAAAGATTACTGCTGAGTTTTATGTCGATGAAATTGAAGAAGAACAAAACAATTTTCGTACACATCCTACTGTTAAAGCCCAAGTATCAATCAACGGTAAAACTGCAGAACTTAAGCTTGGAATTATGCCGAAATTTCCAGCGAAAATAAACACAAAGTTACCAGCAAACCAATGTTTCTTAAATAAGCGAGCGAGCTTTTTTATAGAGTTAGAGAATAACTTTGAAGAAGCGGTCCGATTTTCATTTCAGCTACCTAAAGCCCCGTTTATTTCTTTGGAAACTGAAACGGTCGCGGCTACGATTGCCACAAAAGCTAGAAGCACAATTGAAATACCATATGTGTTGCATTCCTTCGGGTTTTACGGTGAAGAAATTACGGTTACTTGTAAACTAGCAAATGGAGAAATGGTAACCTTTCAAAAAAAGATAGCCATTGCTTTTCCTGGTATTGGTTCTACAGTCACAGGTGAGTGTGAAGATTATTGGCATTTATATAGCGGGCGTTATCACGTTGCGTTACGTAAGTTTGATAACGCACTACTATGTGAAAAGGGACTGAAAAACAAAGGGGAAGTGACGTTAGTTTATCCAAAGTTAGGAAAGCCTTTTTCAGAAGAGTTTTCAAAGCTAAAGCCAAACGTTAGCATTCAAAAAGAACACGGCTATACGATGTTGAAAGCAAGCTATCAATCTCGTGACTTTACTGGTTTACACCTTCATTCGATCGTAAAGCTATATATGGATGGATTAGTTGAGCAGTATTTTGAAATCGAAAACAGAGCTACTGATTGTGACTTTACGAATATGGCCATATATGATCAGGTCATTTATGAGTTTAATAATTCGGTATTTTCTTATCAAGGAAGAGTGATTGAACTTGATGGAAAGTACGCTGCTAGATTTAGTCTTTGGAATAGTAGAGAAGTAACTGAAAATTGGTTTTTTTCGAAAGGTGATCATGCTTACGGCTTAAGCTGGCACGAGGATATGAAGCTATACTTCGCTAATTGGTGTTTGTATTTCGAGCATAGTATCGATGGTATTGAACGAGGAAAAACTGTTTCAACAAGGTCGAAATATATTAATCTCGGAGCTTTTTCCACTTGGGAGGAACAGCGAGCGTTTGCCCTGCAAACTAGTTACGAGGAAAGCGAACTAACATATGATCACCTTGAACTAGTTGGCAATCAAGGAAATCCGTTCACAAGTAATGATGCTGTAGATATCGAGGTTGCTAATCAAAAGCAGTCATTCCTAGCAGGGACAGTAAAGATCGCAATGAAACAGTCAGAAATCACGTTCGAGAAGTCAATCAACTATGAAGAAGAAATTTCGTCGAGTACGTTTGAAAATATCGCAGTTGAGAAACATAACATTGAAGTTGTCGAGGCAACTGGTGAGCTTAATGGATTATATTTAAATTTACAAACAGTAATAATTGCAAAGGGTAATGAGGAGATTTCTAAAACTGTATCTGAAGTTGAAGGAAATCTGCAATATATAGTTAATAATGGAGTTATTGAACTATGTTGTGATCCCGATTTTTACCCAGGATTATTTTCGTTAAAACACGACAAATATGAATGGTTAGATAGCTCATATCCGACACTAGCTCCTAAAGCATGGTGGAATCCTTGGAGTGGCGGTATTCGAACTTCATTTGAAAAATTCCGACCAGATTCATTGTTAAAAGAAGAGCGTAGTGCTGAGTTTGTGAGCTTGAGTGATCAACACGGCAATTGCTGGGAAGGAATTAAAGTTTCTGTTGATGTTGAAAAACATGAAGAGTATAAAGGGTTTGCCTATCATCAATATTTCTTGGTACTACCGGAATCTCCTGTCGTTTGTTACTTTGTTGATATTGAGCAAAATACAAATCAATACTTCCACTACCGTCAAATGTTCCACTCGCTATCGTTAAATGTAAAAGATGGCAAAGTCCTGACGGTAACGAAAGATGGAGAAAAGCAACTGTTCTCACCTTCAAATGAAGAAGTTCATTTACTGGGGGTTAACCAAATAGCGTTTAAAGCAAAAGATGTTCATTCCTATTTACAAGTTGTTCCGCAGTTAGATTTTGATGATATTGAGCTTTATACGAATCAAACGATCACTGACATATCAGTGATGAAGAAAATTCATCTTAGAACGGATAAGACATGGCGTTCAAAACCGTCGTTTCTAGTGTTCCATCACTCAATCATTGATGATAAAGCACTTAATAGTTTAAAAACATTAATTTTTTAAGGAAGGAAGTTACTGTTGAAAATCATTGATGCACATATGCACTTTTCCAACATTGGAAGTTTCCGAGATACAGCGAAAGAGCGTTCTCAAATTGACTATTCTTATAAAGGGCTCTTAAAAGAGTACCGTGATGCAAATGTTGTTTTAGGGATTGGGATGGGGGTCACCGAACAGCAAGTAGGTGGCTTTCCTGATGCAGCGTCACCAACACCGATGGGTTTAGATATGCTTTTGGATGAGCATACGAACATTGTTTGTTGTCTCGGAATAAACCCACATTCGTTAGATACCGAGCAATTACAAGCATTAGAGCGTGGATTAAAGAAAGAGCGAGTAGTCGGCATAAAAATTTATTTAGGGTATTATCCTTATTATGCCTATGATAAAATCTATGGACCTGTCTATGAGCTTGCAGCAGCCTATCAAGTTCCTGTTGTGTTTCATTGTGGTGATACCTATTCAGAACGCGGGCTTTTAAAATACTCCCACCCGCTAACGTTAGATGAAGTAGCGGTTCAAAATCGTAACGTGACCTTTATGATGGCTCATTTCGGCGATCCGTGGGTCTTAGACGGAGCGGAGGTTGTTTATAAAAATTCAAATATGTTTGCTGATTTATCGGGGCTTATTGTTGGTGATAGAAAAGAAGTATACCGGATTTCAAATACACCTCACTTCTATGATCATTTACGACATGCAATCACGTTTTGCGACCACTATGAGAAATTATTATTTGGAACAGATTGGCCACTTGTTCAAGTTCAACCATATATTGAATTTATTAAAACATTTATTCCAGATCGGTATGTCGAAGATGTTTTTTACAATAATGCCATAAACGTCTTCCCGAAAATTAAACAGTTTTTATAATTACATTGAGGCTGTCTCAATGCATAGTAATTACCGTCTCATCACTATCAGCGGATGAATAAACCGTTCTAGCTAGTGAGAGGCGGAGATTAACTATCGCTTATGAGAGAGCCTATTTGTTTAATAGCGAGTTAGTAAACTTTGCACTTCGAGACCTGAACCTAATGTGCTACATTAACCGACTTAAGAAAGCTTGCTATTTGCGACAAAAAACTGGCTCAGCCTTTGTTGAACTTTATTTTTTAAATTTGCATTTAAAAACCGGCTAGTTTTCACATAGCCGCGGTAATAGCAGTAAAATTCTGTGAAAGTACCATCGTTTGGGCCAAATTCGATCTTCATTCGTTGTTTATTTAGCTGTTTTTTTATTTCAAACAATTCCTTGCTAATTGTGCCAATCGCAGAATGGATTAATTGTAAATATGGCTCTTTTAGTTTGAAAAATGATTTTTCAACAACGATCAAGTCGTTTTGCAATACTTTCCGAGCTAATGTTAAAATAATGAATGCTTCGAAAAGACGTTCTTCTTGCTGGGATAAACAATTCATCAATAAAAGCTCCTTCCTTAAAAGAACCTATGTTCGTATTTTTATTTTAAATGATGATTGTTATTTTTGCAACAACTGTCTATAATAGGAAAATAAAAAGGAGGAATTACATAATGCGTTTTTGGATTTACGGTTTAGTCACTCTATTACTTATTTTATTTAGCGCTGGATGTGGACAAGGCACAACAGAGGAGAAAACAGGAACTGGATATGAAGAACCACCAGCAACTGAAGAAGCCGATTTAGTTGAGGAGCCGGTACCAACAACAGAAGAAATTACTCCAGTTGAATACCCGCAATTTCATACAGCTGTTCAACCTGAGGAACGGCTGGTGAAAATGGTGACGAGTAAGGGAGACATTACAATTCGTCTTTTCCCTCAGTATGCACCATTAGCAGTGGAGAATTTTATTACTCACAGTGAAAATGGTTACTATGACGGTGTACTTTTTCATCGAGTTATCAATAATTTTATGATTCAATCCGGGGACCCAGAAGGAACGGGTATGGGTGGTGAAAGTATTTACGGAGAGCCTTTTGATGACGAGTTTACACCATCACTCGGACATTTCCGTGGTGCTTTATCGATGGCAAACCCTGCACGTCCGAATACTAATGGAAGTCAATTTTTCATTGTACAAGCGGATGATTTTGATATAAGAATGATTGAACAAAGGGAGCAACAATTAGGAATTAAATTCCCGCAAGAAACAGTTGAACTATATGAACAACATGGTGGAACTCCTTATTTAGACTATGGTCACACAGTTTTTGGACATGTCTTTGAAGGAATGGATGTTGTTGATGCAATTGCACAAGTCGAAGTAAAGTCTAATAATCGTCCAATAGAGGATGTCATTATTGAAAGAATAGAAATTTTAAACTAACAAAAAGGATCTTCATAAATAAAAGAGAGCTGACACAACGTCAAGCTCTCTTTCGATTTAATAAGAGTAGATAGGCTTTAATGATAAATGCCTACTTAATTAAGCGTTTTTCCAAAAATGATCGTCGTATATGGTGGTAACGTTACGACACCATTACTATTCGTATAGTCCTCTGTTGTAGCAAATACGATTTCACCAACTTCATCGTCGAGAGTGATTTCAATTTCATTTTTTGAAAGGTTATGAACGACATGAAGGTCTTCTTCATTGTAGATACGTTTGAACGCAAGAACACCTTGTTGTTGAATTGGTGATTCAGTGATATTACCAAATAATAGAGCAGGTTGAGATCGACGTAAATAAATCATTGTTTTATAGTGATTTAATAAAGAAGTTGGATCCTCAAGTTGTTTCTCAACAGAAGGGGCATCGCTTCCAGTATCATATTTCGGCTTAATCCATGTTGTTTGTCCACCGTTACCATCTTCATACCAAAGCATCGGTTCGCGAATATGCTCATCAGGTTTCATACCTTGCATCCCAATTTCTTCACCATAGTAGATGAATGGACTACCTGGTAAAGTTAGTAAAAGCGAGGCGGCCATTCGAGCTTGTGATTCGTTACGACGCAATTCACTCATCACACGGTTAATGTCATGGTTTGTAATAAAGGTCGAATCAACAAAATCGGCTGAGAATGTTTCAAAGGTTGCTAATGTACGAACTAGTTTTGTCACTAGTGATCCGCCCCGCTCTGACATGGCAGCTTTCAGAATATCTTCAGCCAAATCAAAGTTAAACGTTGAGTGTAGACCATCTTCTAGATAAGGGCCAGCAACTTGCGGAAGATCCCAAACTTCACCAACGAGAAACACATCTGGCTTCACTTCTTCCATCGCTTGGCGGAACTCTCTCCACCATACTAAATTTTGATCTTTGTCTTTTGGGAAAATATGCTTTGCAGCATCTAAACGAAAACCATCGACGCCAACTTCTTCTAACCAATACTTACCAATGTTGATCATTTCTTGACGAACTTCTTGATTGTAAAAATTAAAGTCTGGCATGCCACCCCAAAATACGCTGAAATAATTGTTAGGTGCTTCCCCATGCCAAAATGGCTGTCCCCATTCGCCGCGGTCTCTTAAATTAGTATCTTCCTCCGCCCAAATGTACCAGTCGCGGTACTGACTATCTTCAGAAGATATCGCCTCTTTAAAGAATGGATGCTCAATACTTGAGTGGTTAACAACTAAATCAATAATGACTTTAATATCGCGTTCATGTGCTGCGGCTAAGAAAGTTTTAAAATCGTCCATCGTTCCATATTCAGGATGGACACCGTAATAATCAGTGACATCGTAGCCATGATACGACGGAGAAGGGTGAATAGGCATAAGCCAAATTCCCTCAATGCCGAGCTCTTGTAAGTAATCAAGTTTACTAGTCATACCATTAATATCACCAATTCCATCACCTGTCGAATCGTAAAAAGCACGAACGAAAATTTCATAGAAAACGGAATTAGGATAGCTCGAAATCAGGTCAGTATGATTGAGTGACTCAATAGCAACCGTTTCTTTAGGTTGCTCGGGTTCTGGTGTTGTACATCCGCTTAACAAAGTAAACGAGACAATACAACATAATAAAAAGTACCTTGTAGATTTAAATAGCTTCATGTAAATGACCTCCAAATAGTGCAAACGTTTACTTTATAACAAGATAAATTTTATCAAAGAAATAGTATATAGTAAACAGATTTAGGAAAACGTTTGCGCAAATTAATGAATTTTGTTGAGTGAATTTTACCATCACAAGGGATAGTGAAATTAATTTTAGAAAAGTTTGATATTGAGTTGACACCTCAAACTGTATTATTGTATTATCTTATTAGTACAGTAAGTTAATAATATTTAAATTAGTATTTTAGGAGGGGATTGTAAATGGCAACATCAGTTGTATCAATAAAAAATGTCTCTAAAGTGATAAAAGGTAAGAAGATCATCGACAATCTTAGCTTTGAAATTTATCCTGGTGAAGTATTTGGTTTCCTTGGCCCAAATGGTGCAGGGAAAACGACGACAATTAGAATGATTGTCGGCTTAATTTCGATAACTGAAGGAGAAATATTAATTAAAGGTAAAAATGTAGCGAGAAATTTTGAAGAGGCAATTTCAGATATAGGTGCCATCGTTGAAAATCCTGAAATGTACAAATTTTTAACAGGCTATCAAAACCTAGTTCACTATGCCCGAATGGTAAATGGAGTATCTAAGGAAAGAATTAATGAGGTCATCGAATTAGTAGGTTTGACTGATCGCATTCATGAAAAAGTCAAAACTTATTCTTTAGGAATGAGACAACGATTAGGATTAGCGCAAGCTCTCCTTCATTCACCATCGATATTAATTTTAGATGAGCCGACGAATGGGCTAGATCCTGCTGGAATTCGTGAAATTCGTGATTATGTAAGAAAGTTAGCAAGAGAAGAAGGATTAGCAGTAATTGTTTCTAGTCATTTACTAGCTGAAATGGAATTGATGTGCGACCGCATCGGCATAATTCAAAAAGGGAAGTTGATTGGCGTTCAGACAGTTAATGATTTTATTAATGGACAACAGGAGCTAGTGATTAGGTTTCAAGTTAATGACATTGGGCGAGCATTACAGCTGTTAAAGGATCAATTTCAAAATCGTACATTTGGCGTGAATGCTGATTTTATTGAGGTTTCTTTAGAAAAAGACGAGATTCCATTAGTTAATAAGGCTTTAGTTACCAATAATATTAACGTATATGGTATATATCAAAACGCAAAAACATTAGAAGATAAATTTTTAGAAGTAACTGGAGGGGAACAAATTGTTTAATTTACTAAGACTTATTCAAAATGAAAACATGAAAATCTACCTTCGACCAGCAACATGGGTGATGTTTGGAATATTGATAACTTTATTATTAATTGTAGGACTTGTTACAAAATTTTTATTAGGGGATGCAACAAATGAAAATTGGCAGGAAGCAGTCATTGCTCAAAATGTTCAAAATCAAATGATCATCGATGAGGGGGGCATGCCTTCTGCTGCTTTGGACCATTATCAACGGGAGATTGTCTTGAATGAATATCGTATAGAGCATGATATCCCCCCGGTAGAAACAAAAAGCTTTTGGGGTTATATGCTCTCGACAGTCAATTTAATTAGCGTCGTTACAATGTTTACGATTATTGTTGCTGCTGGTATTGTTGCTGGAGAATTCACATGGGGAACGATCAAGCTACTGCTCATTCGACCGGCCTCTAGATCGAAAATTTTACTCTCAAAGTATTTAGCAACATTTATCTTTGCGATCTCAATGTTAGTTGGATTAGTTATTTTTGCAATGGGGATTGGTGCTTTATTATTTGGTGTTTCGACGTTTACACAACCACACTTAATTTTTGAAGCAGGGCAAGTTGTCGAACGAAATATGTTTAGTCATTTATTCATGCTTTATAGTTTGAGTAGTGTTGAACTGTTAATGATGGTGACATTTGCGTTTATGATCTCAACCATTTTCAGAAGTAGTTCATTAGCGATTGGGTTGGCACTATTTTTGATGTTCACTGGAAGTCAGCTTGTTTTTATTCTAAGTCAGTATGAATGGGTAAAATATATTTTGTTTGCAAACACATATCTAACTCAATATGTAGAAGGGACGCCGCTCGTCGAAGGTATGACAATGCCATTTTCAATCATGATGTTGGCAATTTATTTTATTATCTTTAATGTTCTGTCGTGGGTTATTTTCCAAAAACGTGATGTAGCTGCTTAATTTTTTACAGCCAGAACATTTGCTAGTCGGGGCTAACCAGGGCTCTAGAGCTTTTATTTATCTAGCTCTAGAGCCCAGCCCCTCGAGGTCAAATAACCTGTCTGTAAAAAAATGAAAAACCGCATTTTTTACAGCCAGAACATTTGCTTGTCGGGGCTAATCAGGGCTCTAGAGCTTTTATGAAAAGGAGGTAGTTTATGAGTGTATCCTTTGATAATTCAAAGCCAATTTATTTGCAACTGATGGATCACTTTTTTCAAAAAATTTCTAACGGGTCAATTCGCCCAGGGCAAAAGTTACCGTCTGTTAGAGAAACAGCGGTTGAAGTTGGCGTTAACCCAAATACTGTCCAAAGGACGTATGCTGAGATGGAACGAAAGGGAATTGTCGAGGCAAGGCGTGGTCAAGGCTCCTTTGTTACCGAGAATGAAGCGTTAATTAAGGAGTTGCGTGCTGAAATCTCTGAACAATATGTAACGACATTTATTGAGTACATGCTAAACAATGGCTTTACTGAGGCGCAAATCATCGAGCAAGTGAAAGCCGCACTAAACAAGTCTAACGGGTAGAGGTGAAAAAATGGAGCAAATAATCACATTTCACAATGTAACAAAGAGGTATGGTTTAACAACGGCACTTAAAGCTGTCAGTTTTCAAATTGCTACTGGAGGGATTATTGGATTAGTTGGTTCTAACGGTAGTGGCAAGTCAACGTTGCTAAAATTAATTGCTGGATTAGTTAAGAAAACAGGTGGGGAAATTGTTGTTTGTGGTGAGAATGTTACAAGGTTAATAGGTCGGAAAGTAGCATTTCTTGCAGAAGTTGATTCTTTGTATGATTTTTATACGGTAAAAGAAACGATCCGCTTTTCGGCAAGTGTATTTCCAGACTTTGATGAAGAAAAGGCATATGATATTTTAGCGACATTGGATGTAGATTTAACAAAGAAAATAGGAACATTGTCCAAGGGCAATCGTGCAAGAGTAAAGATTGCAATTGCATTATCAAGAAAAGTCCCACTTTTAATAATGGATGAACCTCTTTCAGGATTAGACCCGTTAGTAAGAGAGGATATTATCAAGATGATTGCAAAGTATGTGGAGATGGAAGAACAAACGTTAATTATTTCTACGCATGAAGTTGCTGAAATTGAGCCGTTATTAGATCACGTTTTATTAGTTCAAAACGGTGAGATTCTCTTATCAGAAAAAGTAGAGGAGCTAAGAGAAACGAAGGGTCAGAGTGTACTAGATGCGATGAGAGAGGTGTTAAAATGAGTTGGTTGGCGTTATATTGCAAAGAACTACGATTAACAAGAACAAAATTCTTGTTTAATATTGTCTTTTTAATGATGGTAGCTGTTTTGTTTTTCTTTCTAATTGATCGCTACAGTGCGTTTTTTATAACGTTAACAGTCCCATTAATTCTTGTTCATCTATTCTACATGTTTTTTGCCATGCTTGACTCGTTGAGGCAGGAGTGGAAACATAAAACATCGGTGTTTTGGTTAAACATCCCTACGAGTGGTTGGCAACTTTTGTCGGCAAAATTTGCTGCAGCAATGACGCAATTACTGGCATCGCTACTAGCGACGTTTCTGATCATTTATTATTTACTAAAGCATAGTGCAACGATTTTTTCGGACCCTACAATTCCGTATTTGTTAATTGAACAATATGAACAATTTTGGTGGATATTTTTTATTGGAATTTTTATAGCTTCGCTGCAATCAGGAGTTGTTGCGACATTTATTTATATGATGGCAAAATCAGTACGGAAACTCGGTTGGCTGTTAGGGATAGTAATCAGTTTTGCAAGTGGTTGGCTTTGGTTTAAATTTCAACAAACATTTATTTATAAGAGCTTAACTGAATGGGGAGTTGTGTTACATGAAGCGGAATTGATGGAGTCATTTTATTTTCATTTTGATTCCCTTGGCAGCGAACCATCATTGGACATGGAAATAGCTAACGATGTGATTTTGTACGTTGGCACTTCAATCGTTGATCTCATCCTTGTTGTAGTTGTTTTATATATTAGTGCATGGTTACTAGATCATAAGGTTGAAGCCTAAAACCAATAGAGAAGCAGCATATTTTAGTTTTGTTTTTGCTCGGTTGACTTGTTAAAGTTGTAAAGGTGCAATCCTACTAAAAAACCATTATTATCGAATAATAATGGTTTTTTAGCATGTTTAATTGTTATCAGTAAGCGGTAAGTAGATCATAATTGCAAGAGTTATAAGTGCTAATAAGATTAGTGGACCTTCATATGGTGAAGCTGCTACTGCCTCTTTTTCGCCACCACTACTAGCGGCAAAAGTCGTTGACGCAAAGAATGTTAAAAACGCAATGAACGTAGTTAAAAGTGCAAATGTTTTTTTCATAAAAAGTCTCCTCCTAAAAATGAAACTAAGTAAATAGTATTATTACTAATATTATAGAATTAACTTTGCCCAATAGCAACATATGAACTAAAATAGAAAAAAATCTGTTAGTTTCTTAGTTTACGATTATTCAAAATTGTTTTTAATTGATCTAATTTCCGAGAAAAAACATGCTATAATGGTTTAATCAAATATATGAAAATTGGGGCAATGTTATTCTCAAATAGGAAGGGTTATTATGGATAAGAAAATAAAGATTGAAGATATCGTTATTGCACATCATAGCTTAAAGGATATAGTTATTCACACACCACTTCAACTTAACGCCGTTTTATCTGAACGTTATAGTTGTAATGTTTATGTGAAAAGAGAAGATTTACAAGTGGTGCGCTCCTTTAAAATTCGTGGCGCGTATTTTTTAATTCAGAGCTTAACAAAGCAGGAAAGAGATGCTGGAGTCGTTTGTGCAAGTGCCGGCAATCATGCACAAGGTGTTGCCTACGCGTGTAAGCACTTAAAAATACTAGGGAAAATTTTTATGCCAAAAACGACACCAAGACAGAAAGTAACGCAAGTAAAACGTTTTGGTGGTGAGTTTGTAGAAGTCGTTTTATGTGGCGATACGTTTGATGATGCTTTTATTGAAGCAATGGATTTTTGTCATGCAAATAACAACGTCTTTATCCATCCTTTTGATGATCCGCGAATCATTGCAGGGCAAGGAACGGTTGGCTTAGAGATTATGGAAGATATAGAAGAGCCAATTGATTTTATCTTCATGTCGATTGGCGGAGGTGGGCTTACATCAGGGGTAGGTACGTATATAAAAGCGGTTAGTCCATTAACGAAACTAATTGGTGTCGAGCCCCAAGGCGCCCCAGCGATGAAAGCATCACTAGAAAAAGGTGAAGTTGTTTCTTTAAAGAAGATCGATAAGTTTGTCGATGGCGCTGCTGTCAAAAAAGTAGGTGAACTACCATTTATCCTTTGTCGTGAGTTGCTTGATGACATTGTCATTGTCCCTGAAGGTAAAGTCTGTACGACGATCCTTGAACTTTATAATGAAAATGCGATTGTCGCGGAACCGGCTGGAGCATTACCAATATCAGCTTTGCAATTTTATCAAAATGAGATAAAGGGTAAAAATATTGTTTGTGTCATAAGCGGTGGTAATAATGATATTGGACGGATGCAAGAAATTAAAGAAAGATCGTTAATATATGAAGGAATCCAGCATCACTTTATTATTAATTTTCCACAGCGAGCTGGAGCGCTAAGAGAATTTTTAGATGAAGTATTAGGTCCTGATGATGATATTATTCGCTTCGAATATACAAAAAAGAATAATAAAGATAATGGTCCAGCCTTAGTTGGGATTGAGTTAAAACGCAAAGAGGATTACGATGCTCTTATCCTGCGAATGTCTGAACATGAGATAGAGTTTATTGAAGTAAATAAAGATGAGAATTTATTTAATTTACTCATATAAATAAGAAATATTTGTCGAATATTGTCTTGAGTAATGGTATTCTATAGATATAGACTGCATTTCAAAGTAAATATTAAACCTTTTTAATAAACAATCGTTTATTAAATGGAGGAGGAAAACAAAGTTGATTAACGATCACAAGGGGATCTTGTTAGAAAGTGGAACGAATGAAATAGAAGTTATCGTTTTTTCGATTGGAGAAGGCGTTTTTGGAATAAACGTTATGAAAGTGCGAGAAATAATTAATCCACTTCCTGTGACGAAGATGCCAAATAGTCATCCGAGTGTGGAAGGAATTATTCGGCTTCGTGATGAAGTTTTACCTGTCGTTAATTTGGGACAAGTTATTGGTTTTCCACCGTCTGCACATCCAGAGCAGGATAAATTAATCGTTGCTGAATTAAATAAAATGAAAGTTGCCTTCCATGTTCATAGCGTTTCTCGAATCCATCGGATTTCGTGGGAGCAAATCGAAAAGCCTACAAAGCTTTCGCAAGGCTTAGAGACTACAACAATTGGCGTTATTAAAATGGAAGATGATATGATTTTATTATTAGATTACGAGAAAATCGTTGTTGATATCAGCCCTGATTCAGGGATGAACGTTGGACAAATAAAGGCTATGGGACCACGTCAACGATCAGATAAAAAAATCGTGATTGCTGAAGACTCGCCAATTTTGCGTAAATTGTTAGAAGATACGTTATCAGCATCAGGATATAATAATTTGCATTTCTTTGAAGATGGACGTCAAGCATGGGACTACTTAGAGGAATTAGGAAATAATAAAGAGTTATTTACGCAATTACCACATTTGGTTATTTCAGACATTGAAATGCCGCAGATGGATGGTCACCATTTAACGAAACGGATAAAAGGTCATAAGGTTCTTAATGATATCCCGGTGGTCATTTTCAGTTCATTAATTACTGGTGATTTATTTCATAAAGGTGAGCGCGTAGGTGCCAATGCGCAAGTAAGTAAACCAGAAATCGTGAACTTAGTTGAAACAATTGATCGGTTGTTAGCGTAGTAGGAGAGAGCTGTGAAAACAGCTCTTTTCTTTTATTTTATGATGCAATATGGGCACCCTGGGTTTTGTTATTTTATTTTTCAGAAAAATGATTAAACTTCCTGTTGTAATACAATCTTTGTTGTAGTACAATTATGTTATACAACAAAAGATAATATAACAGGGGGTAATAACAATGTCATTAGGATCAGTAGTTGATTTTTTTCGTAATTTACCACCGAAACAGTGTTCGTGTTGTGGGCAAGAAGTAAGTGAAATGCATGATTGCTATACCCATCAATGTGAAACATGTGAAACTGAAGGTCTCAAATAATTTAATTAATGTAACTCTCTACAAATTTGTAGGGAGTTTATTTTTGACAGAAAATCAGTAAGACTTTTTGCATAAGACTTGTCGGATCGACAAAAGCTACCTATGACGTTGTTAAAGGTGGGTGATGATTTATGAAAGGTATTATAGCTGCGCTTCTTTCAATCGGTTTAGCACAATTTTTAAAAGTTCCAATTAGAGGACTGCAAACAGGAGTGTGGGACTGGAAACAAGTCATAGGCTCCGGAGGAATGCCTAGTTCTCACGCAGCAGGTGTTACTTCTTTAGCTACATATATCGGATTAAAGTTAGGCTCTCGTACTTTAGACTTCGCCTTATCGATCATATTTGGATTAATTGTTATGTACGATGCTCAAGGGGTTCGTAAGCATGCTGGAGACACGGCTATTAGGGTGAATGAATTGGAAAAACGAATTGACCAATTAAGTGGGCACAACAATGATCGCTCTCATGATAATAAGACTAAGCAATTGAAAGAAAGTATTGGCCACCAACCGGAAGAAGTTGTTGGTGGAGCAATTTTAGGGTTTGTTGTCGGCTTCTTAAGCTTTATTAGCCAGCGGCGGAACTAAAGAAAAACGAAGAGGCTGTCCCATAAGTGTCAGCGCACCTCGATGTGCTACTATCTAGAAGTGTAGGTTTTTACACAAACTATTAACAGTAGACGAGGTGACTGATACTTGCTATTGGAAGAGCCTCTTCTTTTTTTATTCAAAAGGGAAACCTTTTAATAGTAAAATTATTTTGAAGTAGTTAATTGAAGCATATCAGCCATATCTTCTTGAGCATTCCCAATTAATTGTAGGTTGAAAGCGTCTTGAAGAACGTTTAATACACCTTCACTAATAAATTCTGGCGGTTTTGGACCGATACGAATATCCTTAATCCCTAATGAAAATAGCCCAAGTAAAATTGCAACCGCTTTTTGCTCGAACCAAGATAATACGATACTAACTGGAAGATCATTTACTTCACAGCCAAATGCATCAGCCAAAGCTACGGCGATTTTAACAGTAGAACCTGAGTTGTTACATTGTCCTAAGTCAATGTAGCGTGGAATATCTGTTCCTGGAACGGTGCCATAGTCGACATCGTTAAATCTAAATTTTCCACATGATGTTGTCAGAATTACAGTATCTTGTGGTAGTGAGGTAGCTAATTCACGGTAGTATTCGCCACCTTTTCCAGGCGCATCACAGCCAGCGATAACGAAGAAGTGCTTAATTTTCCCAGCTTTTACTGCATCAATAATTTCAGGAGCAATCCCTAACACTGTCTCATGGTGGAAACCAGTAACTAGTGTTTCATCGGAGTGAATATTAGCTTCAGGTAATTCTAGCGCTCTTTCAATAAGTGGCGAGAAGTCTTCACCTTGAATTTTTGTGACACCTTCTAATCCAGCTAGCTCATAAGAGAAAAAGCGATCAGCGTAGGAACCTTTAATTGGCATTACACAGTTTGTTGTAGCAAGGATCGCTCCAGGGAATTTTTCAAATAAACGTCTTTGGTCAAACCAAGCTTTACCGATGTTGCCTTTTAAGTGCGGATATTTTTTTAAATGTGGGTAACCATGAGCTGGTAGCATTTCTGAGTGGGTGTAAATATTAATGCCTTTCCCTTCAGTTTGCTTAAGCAGTTCTTCTAATGCAAATAAGTTATGTCCTGTAATAACGATACATTTGCCTTCGATTTTATTTTGTGAAACACGCACAGGTTGAGGAATTCCTAATCTTTCTGTGTGAGCACGGTCTAAAAGATCCATCACTTTTACCGTTGCTGTTCCAACTTTCATTGCCATATTGATATGCTCTTGTAAATTAAAGTTTGAGTTTGTAAGTGTTAAGTAAAGGGCCTCTTGAGTAATTGCGTCAACTTCAGGGTCAACATAGCCTAATTGCTTCGCATGTGTTGCGTAAGCTGCTACTCCTTTAAGTCCAAAGATAATTGTGTCTTGCAAACTAGCGATATCTTCATTCTTTCCACAGACCCCGATTACTTTACAGCCGCCAGTTGGCGTTTGTTCACATTGATAACAAAACATGATTATTCCTCCTAAAAACTTCTGTCTGATTTTTTGTCTAGTGTAACAGTAGCAACTAATTAATAGTCAACCGTTTTCAAAACCTGTTTTCATCATACTTTCAAACACTTTTTACAGCAGTGATATATATCACGAGAAATAATGTTCGCAATATTTAAAAAAATATTAGTGCTGTGAATATAGAGGTAAGTAAAGTCGTTGCAAAGATCATTAGGTAGGAAGGGAAACATTTTATCTGGAAGAATCGTAAAATAATTCCGAAAATTAATATATATACTATAATAAGGATAAGAGATCTGGTGAAGGAGGGGACGCTTTGGTTGTAACTGAAAGAGAGAACGAGATTCTGTTATTTGAGCAACACGAGCACGCTAGGGTTTGTGGGGAGTTTGCAAAGCAATGGAGAGACGATTATTTTAGCGGGCATGATAACCGCAAGTCCGTCACTTATGCGATATTTGAGCATGATAATGGTTGGATTGAATTAGATCAACAACCATTATTAAATAAAGAAACGTTATTACCATATTCATTTATAGACTATCCATTAAAGCCAAAGCTGGCCGCGTATACGAACTGTATTAACCGAGTAGAGAAAGAAGATGATTATGCAGCGTTAATTTGTAGTCTTCATTACACGTCTTTTTTTGAAGGTTATGCAAATGGAAGAGGTGCAGAATTTATAACTCAAGAAAGACTTCGTCAGGAGAAGTTAAGGCGGAGGTTGAAGATAAACAAAGAAAGTTTGTTATTTCATTATAATTTGTTACAGTTTTGCGATAATCTCTCGCTGTATTTATGCCTGAATGAACCTGGAGTAGACAAAGAAAATGAATTTTTCTGGTTTAGAGAAGGGTTTTCCCAGACGTTCTCTTACAATAGTCAAAAGAGATTAATGGCAAAATGGCTTAATAAGGATACCGTTTCACTGTCCGATTTTCCATTTAAAGAAGAGATAACAGTCACGTTAAATTATAAGGCAATTCCAAAAAAACGTATTTGTCATCTTCAGGAAGAATATGATACAAAGGCTATGCAACAGCGGATCGTTAAATTAGTGAAGGGGAAGTAGTAAACGGTTACTATGAGCGGGTGCCAAAACTAAAAGAACAGCCTTACTCCAATTGGAATAAGGCTGCTTTAATTCGTTTGTAATCCTAAAGAAACGGTGTTTCGTGTTTAATCTTTAATTTTCTCCAACGACGTTCAACTTCTGTTTCGAATTCTTTTAACATCGGAGCATTTGCTTCTTTTAATATATGCTTTGTTTTACCCATCATCTTTAACCATTCTGATAATTCTACACGTTTGTTTTTCGCTTCTGGATCGTACGTAATCGTTGTTTCGCCTTGTTCAATTTCATAAAGCGGGAAGAAACAAGAATCAACCGCAGCTTTGATGATACTTTCACCTTGGCGATCTTCAGATTTCCAGTTAAGTGGGCAAGCAATTAAAATCTTTCCGTAAACCATACCGACATTGTTTGCATACCATTGAGCTTTGGCAGCCTTTTTAATAAGGTCTTGTGGGTAGGCTTCAGTTCCAGTGAAAACGTAAGGGATGTTCGTAGCAGCCATAATTTGCGCAGTGTCCTTATGGTGAAACGCTTTTCCTTGTTTTGTTTTCCCGATTGTTGTTGTGCTTGTCATATGTCCTAATGGAGTAGAGTAGGACATTTGTGAGCCGGTATTCATGTATCCTTCATTATCATACTCAAGGACGATCATTTTGTGGTTACGTAAGGCAGTCCCAATCGCAGAACCCATTCCAATATCCATCCCGCCATCTCCGGTAATCATTACAAAGGTGAAATCGTCGGAAATATCCACTTCACCACGGCGTTTCATTTCAAAAAACGCTTCTAGTGTACCCGAAAGTGTAGCAGCACCACTTTGGAAAAGGTTATGAATAAATGTTTGCTTGTGAGAACTGTGTGGATAGCCAGTTGTAACAACATAGGCACAGCCTGTTTGTAATAATATAACTGCGTCGCCTTCAATTCCTTTAAAGAATAATTCTAAGCCAGGGAAAATTCCACAGCCAGGGCATGCGCCATGACCAGAGGCAAAACGCTTTGGTTTGCCAGTTAGGTTGCGCAGTGGCGGAATTTTCACTTTTAGTTTGTTTGTTTCTTCATCTTGAGTAACTGTTATTAAACCACTGTTAAAAGCATCGCCATACATTGGTTCAATCACAGGCTTTAATTTATTTTCAGGGTTTCCTGGCACATGGCCATAATAGTCAAACGGTCTTTCAGCAAAGCCACGTTCTTTTGCTGCAATGGCCATTTCAAAAAACTTTTCAGCATCGTCAGCATAAAAGTCTTTCCCACCAACACCAAAACAACGGCTAAGAACGATCGTCTGATTATCTTTATCTTCTTGAAGTGCAGATTTTACTTCGTGCGTTAAGTTTGGTCCATTTCCGCCGTAAGAATCAGCACGTTCACCTACCAATAAAGATTTAACATTTTTAAGTGCCTCACGGATTTCTTTTGCTGGGAATGGGCGAATAATATTCGGGCTAATGACACCAGCTTTAATTCCTTGTTTGCGAAGCTTATCAACAACATCCTTTGCCGATTCAGCTGCAGAATTAAGTAAGAATAGGGCAACTTCAGCATCTTCCATACAGTATAAATCTAATGTTTCATACGTACGTCCTGAAATTTCGGCATATTCCTTTTGTAACTCTTCAAAAACTTGCCCAGCGCGGTAAATTGCTTCTGATTGTTGGAAATTGTTGTTAATAAGATCGTCGCCATTCATATGAGCACCAATAGTTACCGGTTTATCTTTTACACAAGCAACCGGGTAGTCTTTTGGCATTTCACCAACAAAATCCTGAACAACCTTACGATCCTTAAAGTAGTTCACTTTCCGTTTTTGGTGTGAAGTAAAGAAGCCGTCATAAGCAACGATAACCGGGAGACGAACATCTTTATGTTCTGCAAGTTTTAAAGCAATAATGTTCATATCATAGACTGCTTGAGGAGTACGGGCAGTTAAAATAACCCAGCCTGTGTTTAAGGCATAATAAAGGTCTGAATGGTCGCCACGAATATCAAGTGGCCCACTGACTGCGCGGGTTACTAGATTCATAACCATCGGGAAGCGTAAACCAGATTGAGCTGGCATTTGTTCAATCATATATAGAAAGCCGTTTGCACTTGTTGCGTTAAAGACGCGAGCACCGGTAGCAGAAGCACCAAAGCATATTCCGGCTGAACCATGCTCACCATCTGCCGCGATTAATTCGATATCGTGCAAACCTTGTGATTTCATTAAGTCTAAGTATTGTGCTACTTCTGTTGAAGGAGTAATCGGAAAGTAACCCATGACATGATAATTAATTTGGGCAGCGGCCATCGCAGCCATTTCATTTCCGCTTTCAAACGTAGTGGCTTGTTCGTAATTTAAATGATTTGGTTCTTGTAATTTATCTTCTAGTTTAGACATTTAGAAACTCCCCCCTGCAACGTATGGAAATTTTTGCGCTACGCGATTTGCTTCAGCATAACCGACTTTTTCTGACATATCTGCTAACGCATCTGTAGGACAAGCATCTACACACTTAAGACAGCCTTTGCAATATTGGTAGTCTATCCCTGTTAGAAACATTTGCATGCGACCACGTTTATCAGCGCCTTCTTCCCAAACGAAACAATAATCAGGACAAACTGTATCACAGGCAGCACAGTTAATACATTTTTCTTGTTCAAATGCTGGTAAGAAGCCTTGACGAGAACCGCTTAAATCCTTAAGAATACTATTTGCTTGAACAGTAATAATCCCACCAAGCTCCTGTGTTAAATAGCCTAATAGAGGTTCTGGTCTAGAAAATGCTTTCCCTTCGGCGTTCTCAGGTAAATCATATGTTTTGAACGTCACTTCGTTGTAGCCACGATCGAACGTTCGAATGTTTGGTTCTACTAAATGAGGGTATTTCTTTTCAAATGTTTTTCGGATGACATTTCGCATTTCTTCTGGGTCTAAAAACTCTAAAATACGGTACATTGCCCCTAGCATCGCTGTATTTACTTTTGTTTTCTCTTCTACAGCAATTTTCATCGCATCGACAATCGCTAATGTACCATAATCAAGTTTTAGATCTTCTCTTACATTATCAAACTCTCTTGTACTGTTAACTAAAACGATGCCGTCAGCAGGTAATCCGCTTACAACATTTACTGTTTTATAAAGAGCTTCATGAAATACCGCAATAACATGAGGTTGCTCAATTGGGCTGTGATCACGAATTTCAACATCTGCATCACAAAATCTAACGAAGGCCTTTACTGGAGATCCTTTTTTTTCAGAACCATAAGAGGAAAAGTTAGAGCCATTTAAGCCTAATCCTAAAACTCCAGCTTCCGCTAACATTTTCCCTGCTAAATTGGCCCCTAGACCTCCAATAGATTCTAGGCGTATTTCAAAGAAACCTAGGCCATTCTTTTTTGGTAAAATAGACATGATTAATAATCCCCCTCAAAAATTGACTATACTCCCACCTTTAGTCATTATAGAATAAAAGGGTATAATCATGGTGTGATGAAAGTCACAGTTTATTCATTAATTTTATTTTTTTCACTAATACACCTGAAATTTTTTTAAAGAACACTTATAATTAAAGGGGTTTAGGTAAGAGTTAATGTAGTACAGATTTTGTTTTGTCTTATAACAGTTAGGGGTTTTCATTTTGTAGAACATATTAAATGGATAATCGAGTATAAAAATTCAAAAATGAGGTGTTTTTATGCAAGAGTTGAAGATTTTGATTGAGGCAGAACAGTATGTTCGATCGTTATTAGAAAAAGATAGTAGTGGTCATGATTGGTGGCATATCCACAGGGTAAGAGGGTTAGCGAGGAAAATAGCAGCCAATGAAGGTGCCAATATTTTCGTTTGCGAGTTAACGGCGCTTCTTCATGATTTAGCAGATGAGAAACTGTTTGGCGATGAGGAGAAAGGGTTAGCTGATATAAACGAATGGTTAGAAAAAAATGGTGTTGGCAAAGAAGATCGACAACATATCGTTTCAATAATTAAATCGATGTCATTTAAAGGTGGAAATAATCTCCTTGTAGAAACATTAGAAGCGAGAGTTGTTCAAGACGCAGACAGATTGGATGCAATAGGAGCAATTGGAATTGGGCGCACGTTTGCTTATGCAGGTGCTAAAGGGCAATTAATGTACGATCCTACGATACCAGTTAGGGAAGATATGACGAAAGAAGAATATCGCAAAGGGAAAAGTACAGCGATTAATCATTTCTATGAAAAACTACTAAAATTAAAAGATTTAATGAACACAGAGTATGGTAAAGAGTTAGCAATCCAAAGGCACCGGTATTTAGAGCAATTCTTACAAACATTTCTAAAGGAATGGGACGAGTAGTGTTTCAATTAAAAGCTTATTGATGTTTCGATCTTCTAAAGTAGCAAAGCAAAAAGAGGTCGTTCCAAAGCTCAGTAACAATCATCTCAGGTATGTAAGAACAATACTAGATATCGTACCCAAACAATTGTAAGCTATCGTATGGAACAACCTCATTTATTACTATGGATAATATGGATAATATGGATAAATTTCTCATAATTAATTAAATTTCATCATTACTTTAATCGAGCTATATCTACGCAACTACATTTAGAACTTAATCGCAAAATAATGTATGGTGAAATTCTTTATTTTCTATATCTTAATTTATTCGCTTTGCCCCTAAATATCGTGTACTCCAATAATTAATGGTCATGTCGCTGATTGTCACTCCTGACGATGAACCAGCATGAAGAAATTGTTGATTTCCTAAGTAAATCCCAGCATGTGAGGGTCCTTTTTTATATGTTTCAAAAAACACTAGATCTCCAACTTGCAAACTATCAACTGATTTCCCAACACTCCAAATATCTGAAACGGTTCGTGGTATATTAATCCCTTGATTTTTATAGACGTACATTAGGAACCCACTACAATCAAAGCCGCTAGGGGTTGTTCCTCCCCAGACGTACGGAGTACCAATGAAAGATTTCGCGTAGGTAATAAGGTCGCTTGAAGGAACCGTTTCATTATTTTTTTCAGTTACTACTTTAGTATTTTCTTTTTTTGTTGTTGTCGTAGGAGGCGGAGCAGATCTAGAAACCGCAGGAGCTGCTGTTGCTGTCCTTAAATGTACAATTGTTTTTTGACCTGCAATTCCGTCGACAGTTAAACGATTTTGAATTTGGTAATTTCTGACCGCAGCTTCAGTAATTGGACCAAAATCACCATCGATAGAGTGATTAAAATAGCCTTTATTTTTTAATAAACTTTGGAGGTCTTTTACAGCTTGACCGCGATCTCCATTTTGTAATAAGTCTACATTGTTAATATCATTTTTTTCGACCTTTTTAACAACTGACATAATGGTAGGTGAAGGCACTTCTAATATATCTTCATTCGCGGCAAAAACCGCACTGTTGAGATTATTATCAGCTTCCACTTCATGCTTTACCGTAAGTGAGACGCCCGCTAAGTGCTCATATGTTTGCTCGCCGATAATTCCATCAATGATCAAACCATTATCCTTTTGATAAGCTAAAACAGCTTCTTTTGTTTTCGAACCGTAAACTCCATCCTTATCAAAATGATAGTAGCCCACATCCGTTAACTTTTTTTGAATTTCTTTTACCGCATCTCCTTTGTCGCCAAATTGAAATAGCTGACCTTCTTGAATTTCTAACAATATATAATCTTCAACTTCAACTTCTTCAATATTTTTATTAATAAATAGAGCTGCTAAAGTCTCGGGGCCTGCTACACCATCAACGTTAAGTTTCTTCATTTTTTGAAATTGACGAATAGCTGCGTGTGTTTTTACACCATAGACTCCTGCTTCTTCTTCGGTGACTTCTAAATTGTAGTCTAAGAGCTTATGTTGAATTGTAAAAACTTTAAAGCCTGTGTTTCCAAAACTATAACGTTCACTAGGATCTAAGCTGATATCATCATTAACAATTTTAGTAGCGGTTGCTTCAACTGAAATCGGGACTGTTAAGGCAACGCTAGCTGCTATCGAAGACAAGATGACATTTTTACTAAGGGTTTCTACTTTCATTTAAACTATTACCTCCTTACATAGTAGTTATGATTTAATTGATTTTTAGAGGCAAAAAAAATAACGGTAGCTTTAAACATTTTATGCATATTGAGTTAAAATAGAACTAGAGAAAAAGTTTAAGAGGAGGTTACTATGGACCAAAATCAAAAAGAACATCATTTCAATTGCCCAAATGACTATCTTTCATTCTATGGAATTGATCAATGCAAGCTTTCAGTCCACAAGCAACTAAAGTTAGATGGCAAAACGATGGTGCAAATCTTTGAACCTGCGAACGCCAAAAATACTGTGCTTCTTATTCATGGTTATTTCGATCATTCTGGCTCGCTAAAAAATGTCATTAACCACTTTCTATCATTAAATTATCGAATCGTGAGTTATGACTTGGAAGGACATGGGCTATCTAGTGGCAATAGAGGAGAAATACAAGACTTTGCTGACTATGTCGGGTCGTTAAAAGAGGTGTTGGCATTCTGTAAAAAGAGTGAATTTTATCCAAGTACAGTCATTGCTCATAGTACTGGTGCAGCGATATTTACTGATTATTTGTTGCAATATCGAAAGCATTTTGAAAAAGTCATTTATTTTGCGCCTTTAGTAAGACCTGCAAATTGGCGATATGTTTTGACGGCATCAAAAATAGTGCCGATTTTTAAACAGAAACTTACGCGGAAGTTTGCGAAAAACTCTGGTGACGTTGACTATTTGGCATTTGTCAAAAATGATCCATTACAGTGTCGTTTCATTTCAATTTCTTGGGTTTTAGCGATGATTAGATGGAACAAAAAACTAGAGGAGTATCCACCTTCTACCCAAGATATATATATAATCCAAGGTTCATTAGATGAAACAGTGGACTGGAAATACAATGTAACCTATTTAAGAAAAAAATTTCCGTTTGCACAAATAGCCCTTATCACCGATGGGGGACATCAAATTATAAATGATAGTCCAGTTATAATGAAGCAAGTATTTGCTCTTATTGATAAGTATCGATTATCTTAATTCGCGATTTAATAAGCATCGCTAGGGAGATCATGATGATGGCGCCAAGTAGAAGTCCTTGGTTTGGCGCCAGATTTAAAGCGCCTACTATGAATGACCCTACGACAACACCTAAAGAAAAAAATGCGTAAAATAAACCGAAAGCCCTTCCTCGTTCATTTTTATTGGAATGGTCAATAACTAAGGCAGTGACTGAAGGGAAAATGCAAGCAAAACCAATCCCGTAAAAAAACATCGCAATAAATAGGACAACGATGAGCTCAAATAAACTAAGAATGGTTAGCGCTATTGTCACAAAAATCATACCTGCAATTACAGTCTTTTCTCGTTTAACTTGATCAAAAATTTGGTTCGTCGGTAATAAGAAGAAAATGATGGCAACAATTCCAAAAGTACTTAAAAGCATCCCTGAAAAAGCAACACCTTGACCTGCAGCCGCAATTTTTAAAGGAAGCATATATGCTAATATTCCTAATGTTAACATTAGTGAAAATGCACCAATATAAGCATTAATAAGTGCAGGTAAGCGCAGGAGTTTAACGATTTGGGAAAAATCGAACTTGTTTTCTTCTAGTTTCATCGTATAATTTTCTGTTAAAACAAAAGTGATAATAAGTGCTGTTAAGGCAAACAAACCACTAATCGAGTAAAATACCCAATCAATTCCAAAAAAATTAGTCATCAATGCCCCGAATGCAGGTCCAATAATTGCAGAAATACCAACACAAGCCCCTGAAAAGGCCATAGTTTTGCCACGGTTTGTCGAGCGTGACTTGTCTCCCAATAAAGCAAAGGCTGCAGGCACGAGCAATCCACCGCCAATTCCGTGAATAAAGCGAATTAGAAGTAATTGCAGTGGGGTAGTCACAAATGTATAACCAAGGAGACAAACACTTACAAATAGCAACCCGATGACAAGGATCTTCTTTCTGCCAAATTTGTCGATCCACTGCCCGGCAAGAATGTTTCCGCCCATGTTTGTTAAAGAATAAATACCAACTATTACGCCAATTAACAAGCTAGACGCCCCTAAACTTTGGGCGAACGGAGCAATAATCGGTAGTTGAGAAAAAGTATCTAAAAATGCTATAACAATGATGATATAAAGAAAATAAACCACAATAATCCTCCTTGGAAGCCGTTAATTATTCATAAGTATTATACATTACTTTTCAGAACTTAAGAAATGATTACCAATAAAAAAGACGCTTAGAGGCTGCCTAATAAGTGTCAGCTCGCCTCAACATGATACTATAAATAGCTGTGTAAGTTGCTATTTATAGTCAACGAGGCGACTGATACTTTGCTTAGGGACAGCCTTTTTCTTCGTTCTGAGCGGTAAATCGTGAATGTTTTATGTATGTATTCCATTTATTAACGAAAACTAACAAATGGCCGAAGGAGGGAACTGGATGGCAAATATCCCAATAAAGCAAGCAATGATTGCAATACAACAAGCAAAACTAGCAATGCAACAAGGGTTGATCCATGCTGACGAGAAGCATTACCTGCAAGTCGAGCAACAGCTACTGTATGCACAAAGCTTAATAACCGATGCAAAGCAAAAGGCAAGTGCTAATGAAGAACAGCTCCTTGAACAGGCAAATGTTACGCTTCTAGAGACGATGGAACAAGTTCATCAAAGAAATTTACCACCAAACTCACAGACTGGTGAGTAAACCGAAATTAAAAAGGAGAGTGTTATCAATGGTAAAAAAATATCGCGTTTTTATCGCAACTATTTGCTTAGTATTATTACTAACTGCACCTGTGTCGGCCTTTTATGAAGCAGTTCCAGAAGCCGGGATTGCGATAAACGGTAAAATGGTAGATGGTATTAAACCAATAAAAATGAATGGAAAATATTACATACCTTTTACTAATTTATCAAGAATATTAGGGTACAATGATATTCGTTTTGAAACGAATACGAAAACGTATCAGGTAACTGATGGTTCGACAATCGTACGGTTAACAATGGGGGGAACAAGAGCTCGTCGTGGAGATGAATTTATGAATATTGACGCACCGAGATGGGTCAACGAAACAGCTTTTGTGTCTTTAGATGCAGCAAGTAGCTTATTTAATTCTTTTGTTTATTTCAAGCCAGAAAATGGTTCAATTCAAGTTGAAAAACCGGCAAGTAGATATCGTGTTCAATCCGGGGATACCCTTTGGTTAATTTCCGAAGCTCATCATACAACTGTTCAGCAGTTAATGGCAGCTAATGGGTTAACGTCAACAGTTATTTTCCCTGGTCAAGTCTTAAAGCTTCCACCTAGAGGACAAACGAAAGAAATGGAACCGATCAAGGAAAAGAAGCCAGTTGAACGAGTTCCTCAACAAGGAAACACCAATGCAGAGCTCATTACTATAGCTAAACAGTATATTGGAGCAGGATATAAATTTGGGGCAACTTTGGCTGAAGCACCGAGATTATTCGATTGTTCATCGTACACCCAATTTGTATTCAGACAAAAAGGGATTCAACTTCCAAGAACGTCAAGGGAACAAGCCGGTTTAGGAAGGTCAATTCCAACATCATCTTTAAAGCAAGGGGATTTACTGTTTTTTCAATCGCCATCACTTTATTCTGACGGAAGGGTCGGACATTTAGGTATTTATATCGAAGGGGGCCACATGATTCATGCCTCATCTTCAAAAGGTGTTCATATTACTTATAATGTCCTAAACAACAGTTATTGGGGTAAAAACTATTTATTTGCCAAACGGATTATCGAGTAATATCAAAGTTCACTCCCGAAGGTAAAAAGAGACTATCAAAGGACAAAGTAGCAGTCACCTCGTCGACTATAAAATAGATCGTATCCAAACTTCCTCATTTATTTATAGTACTTCGAGGTGAGCTGATACTTTATCCGAAAAATTAGGAATTTGCAGCATCTTTCAACATTACCGTTTCCTCAACAGGTTCAGTGTTTTTAAGTGGTGATGTTTTATAACGTCCAATGATCGAAGAAGCAATCACAATACTTAAAATTGAATATAGCGCACTTTGCCAGCCAACCATAAAGACTGCAAGTAAGATGATGATCGAGTCACATAGAAAAATAACATAGCCTCGATTAATCGAGAATGTCTTGTCCAAATATAATGCAAGAATGTGAATGCCACCTAATGATGAATCGTTATTAAGTACATAGGTTACACCAACGCCAATGAGAATACCTGCGATAATGGTAGCTGAAAAGGGACTTACTTGAAAACTCGGAACTAGTAGATCTAACGAGTCTCTTATAATAGAAATCCCAATAATAGACATAAAGCTAGATAAGGTAAACCACTTCCCTAATTGCTGAAGCGAAATGATAAAAAAAGGTAAGTTCACTAAGAAAAACAAACCTCCCCATGAAAGGGGCGTTATATAACTTAACATTGTCGCAATTCCAGCAGTGCCACCAAACGTTAACATACTTTGCGACAAGATTGTCACACCAAAAGCGGTTAAAAATAAACCTAAAAGTACAAAAGCTATTTTTTTAATTACTAGCATGTCATCACCTTAGAAGAAGTTTAGTATTTTAATAGATTAAAGTATTAAAAACACTAGGTCAATAGAATAAACTTGCTACAGAAATTGAAAGTTTTTTCTTAATTTTGCGACGTTTCTATTCTACCAACATTGTTGCTGAATTCACTTGAACGAGCCTCTAAAATTCGTTCGAGTTTTACCGTGAAGAGAAGGGGAAGAAAGCGACTTTTCATTGAAGATGGGGGAGACATGGTTTTTGCCGCCATAAGAATTTTGTATGTGAAAGTGGCATAAAAGGTGATATAAATAAAAAGCTTACCTAAGGATATTTCCTTAGGTAAGCGAACGTATCTGGCAATTTTTCGATTAACAAAACGAGGGCTTCGTCAATGGACATTGCGCCGCTTGACTCTTTAATTCAGGTGCGTAAAAGCTTAATTTTTTGATGAAATAACAGGTTTCTGGAAGATGATGTTCAAGGAAACGAAGTGTCGTCCTCGAAAACATTTCAGTACCGATATAGAGCATAATTACCTCTTGCACAAAGTTATACATATCAATAGTCGTTTGCCCAATTTGCCGAGACAGCCGCTGTTGACGAGGGATGCCAGGCGGCGAAAATCTTAGTAATGAGCGCATTTGCTTATTTTGGATAATGAAACCCTGAAACCTACTAATATACATTTCAGTTTGATTTGTCAATGCAAGCTCGATCGGATCAAGAACATTTCTTAGCAGGACGGCGTGACCTAATTGATCTTCTAGCCATAAATCGAGAAGGTCAACGAGTGGAAGCGCTGGAAAATCCTGACCATTTACATAATAGTTTAAAATTCTAATATACTCCTGATTTTCTCCTAATGTACCATTTAGATAAGTTGGTGAAAGATTTAAGTTTACCTTATTTTGCACGCGTAAATTTTGCATCAGACCTTCAAATTGAAAATAACCGGTTACAATCGGCCATGCTGCTTGAGAAAATTCAACAAGTTCTCTTGAAGCAGGCGACAAGTTTCTGCTTAGCATTGCTAACTGTTCTCGTAATGAACAAAACGCTTGAATGTAATGGTTTGCTGTTGCCACATAATCTTGTTCACTTGGTGATAAATGATCACGGACAAAATAAGCATGATCCTCTAATATTTCTAACCAAAATGAATGCTCTTCCCACGGGCTAATTATATTTGCTTCTACCACAATGAATGACTCCCTTCCGAATTCTTTCATAATTAAAACATTTATATGATTTTAAATTCAAAAAAGAATGTCAATAAAGTTAAATCGGTCTTCGGATGGTAAAAACAGAATAAATTACCTCGATCTTGCAAACTTTAACAATAAGTTACTCAAAATGGGGGACATTTTCATGATGGATGAAAAAAAGTGGCAGAAGAAAAATAAGTTAGCTTCGCTAAACGAGCCTACATCTGCTAGCGAGCAAGACGAAGAGCAAGAAATGTCCTCGATCGCAGAAAATGAAAAGCCTTCGGTGGATGTCATTGTAAAAATATATGAAGACTGCGCAGATTTAATTGAAAAAAATTACTGTGAAGATCATGTGAAAATCCTCTATTTAAGCACAATCATCGATGGAACAAAACTAGAAAAGGATATACTTAATCCGATTTCATTGTTAGCAAAAACAGATGTCGCAGCATGGTTAAAGAAGAAGGACATCTCTGAAGCTTCTACCATTAAAGAAATTAAAGATGAAATCACCTCCGGATGTGCAGCAATATTTTTCGATGGTAAAGCTTATTTTTATAATGTATTTGGAGCGGAACAACGAGGCGTTGAAAAAAGTGATACAGAAACAGTTATTGTCGGTGCACATGATGCCTTTGTTGAGGATATAAAAACAAACCTTTCACTCATTAGAAGAAGAATAAAAAGCTCTAAACTAAAAGTAATAAAGCTTCGTGTAGGTGAAGTATCAAAAACTGATGTCTACTTACTCTATATTGAGGGTCTAGTCGATATGGAAATGGTCGCGGAAATGAAACAGCGAATTATCGATGTAGAAATCGACTCGGTCTTTGATACGAACATGTTATCGCAAATCATTGATGAAGTGCCTGATTCATTATTTCCACAATATTACAATACAGAACTACCAGATGTTGTGCGTTCCAAATTAGTTGCAGGGAAAATGGCCGTTCTTTTAGATGGTAGTCCAGTTGCGATATGTGCGCCAAGTAACTTCTTTGAATTTATCCAGTCACCAGATGATTATAATCAGCGTTGGTTAATTGGATCGAGCCTACGCCTCCTTAGAGTAATTGCTATCTTTGTTACGGTAATGTTTACGGCTGTTTATGTAGCGGTTATTTCATTTCACTATGAGGTCTTGCCAGAGGATTTATTAATAACGCTGGCAGAATCACGAGCAAAAGTTCCATTTCCACCCTTAATTGAAGCACTCTTAATGGAAATTACGATCGAGCTTTTACGAGAAGCGGGGGCAAGGTTACCGACAAAGGTTGGGCAAACGATTGGTATTGTTGGTGGGATCGTTATTGGGACTGCCGCTGTAGAAGCTGG
>NZ_JBKBWN010000016.1:0-83023 GCF_046314235.1 Anaerobacillus sp. | reverse complement strand
TGGTGACCCGTACGGGATTCGAACCCGTGTTACCGCCGTGAAAGGGCGGTGTCTTAACCGCTTGACCAACGGGCCATTTAAATGGCGGAGAAGGAGGGATTTGAACCCTCGCGCCGCTCACACGACCTACACCCTTAGCAGGGGCGCCTCTTCAGCCTCTTGAGTACTTCCCCAAAAAATGGCTCCACAGGTAGGACTCGAACCTACGACCGATCGGTTAACAGCCGATAGCTCTACCACTGAGCTACTGTGGAATGTTTTGTTGACTTAGACAAGTCTACCTTGTTTGCGTCAATTTGTCAATACTGTTTTAGCCAATCACTGTTGAGAGAAATTCATTATCCCGTTTCAGCGACTTTTATAATTTAACATATTCGCAAAGTTTAAGTCAACTTTTTTTGAGAGTTTCATGCATCCTTATTCTTCCTTTACATTTACCGCACACATATTTAGCTGTATCAATCTTTCTTTTTCGATTAAATGCTGTACCACAACTCATACATTTGTATATGTGTAACACCTTACTAGCTCTTCTCAAACCAGGAATTGCACTGCAATATTTCGACCCTTCTACCTTTAATAGCAAATCCTGAAAATCTTTATCAATATGGCGATAACCCTTTTTTTGAAGATGTAAATGGTAATGACAAAGTTCATGTTTAATAATGCCGATCAAAGCATCAATACCAAAATGCTCAAACTGCTTTGGGTTAATCTCAATATTATGTGAACCTAGGAGATACCTTCCACCCGTTGTTCTAAGTCTCGGATTAAACAATGCCTTATGTTTAAAAGGCCAACCAAAGAAATCTATTGATATTTGTTCCACTAACTCCTGTAACTGAACAGCGTTCATTAAATAATTACCCCTTAAATTCTTTATTACATAAAAAAACCTTCAACAATGACAACCACTTATTCATATACTATACATACTAACACACTTAAATTTCTGGAGCATCTATCTTAATTATAGGAAGGGGGACTTCCGGTGCCCGACTGGCTACAAAAGCAACTTAAAAATGCTTTTTATGAGAAAAATCGTCAACAAATTCGGTTATTAAATCAGTGTTGGTATTATTACCATCGGAGGTATGAACCAGAAAACAACATTAGGAAACACACAAAGTAACTCGCAAAAAAGAGCCTGGGACTACCAAGCTCTTCTTCACTTCACTTAATAACTACTAAATTTGGTTTTCTGGTTTTAGCATCGTTAAGGCAATACGCTGTTTTTTGGCATCAACTGTATCTACCCAAACAGTAACTACATCACCAACAGAAACCACTTCCATCGGATGTTTAACAAATCGATTTGTTAACTTTGAAATATGAACGAGGCCATCTTGCTTCACTCCAATATCAACAAAAGCTCCAAAGTCTACAACATTTCGAATTGTCCCTTGTAACTCCATACCGGTTTGCAAATCCTCTAGCTGCAATACATCTTTTTTCAGTAATGGGGTCGCAACCTCATCACGAGGATCTCTAAGTGGACGTATGAGAGCATCAATAATATCCTTCAACGTCGGTATACCAATTTCTAGATCCGCCGCCAGTTGCTCTAAGTCAACCCCTTTTAGTTGTTCACTTAATTCAGCCGATCCAATTTGTTCAGGTTTTGCGCCAAGTTGTTTTAATAGCCTTTTTGTTTCCTTATAACTTTCTGGGTGAATGCCAGTTTGATCTAACGGGTCATCACCATCGATGACTCGTAAAAAGCCAATACACTGTTCGTACGTTTTTGCACCGAGTCGCGGAATTTTCTTAAGTTGGCCACGATTCGTAAACTTCCCTTCTTCCTCGCGTTTTTTCACGATGTTATTTGCAACAGATTTCGATAAACCTGCTACATATTGAAGTAGCGAACCAGATGCAGTATTAACATTCACCCCTACTTGGTTAACTACTGTTTCAACAACAAATGTTAAAGAATCATTTAGTTTCGATTGGGTGACGTCATGTTGATACTGACCTACACCCACTGATTTAGGGTCTATCTTTACCAATTCAGCCAACGGATCTTGTAACCTTCTCGCTATAGATATCGCACTTCTTTCTTCTACTTGTAAATCAGGAAACTCTTCTCTCCCAAGTGGAGATGCCGAGTACACACTTGCTCCTGCCTCATTTACTATTAAATAATACACTTCTTTGTTAACTTCTTTTATAACATCTGCAATGAATTGTTCCGTTTCCCGTGAAGCTGTCCCATTACCAATGGCAATAACCTCAATATCATGTTTATTAATAAGTTCTTGGACGATTTTCTTCCCTTTTTCAGTTTCATTTTTAGGTGGTGTCGGATAGATAACAGAAATGTGTAATACCTTACCTGTTTCATCTACAGCAGCTAATTTACACCCTGTTCGATATGCCGGGTCAACCCCTAAAACAACTCTCCCTTTTAAAGGCGGTTGTAATAACAAGTTCCGTAAATTTTCTGAAAAAATATGAATTGCTTGATCTTCACCTTTCTCAGAAAGTTCCTTACGGATTTCCCTTTCAATTGAAGGTTCTATTAACCGTTTGTAGCTATCACCAATGGCCTCTTTTATAAAAGGAGTAGCAGGTGAGTGATTTCTTTTTATGTATTTCCTTTCAATTAACGTAATAATTTTGTCTAAAGGTGTTAAAAGAGATACCTTCAAGACCGCCTCTTTTTCTCCCCTGTTTAAAGCTAAAATACGGTGAGGAACGATCTTTCCGACTTGCTCTTCATACTCGTAATACATTTCATAAACGCCTTTTTCATCTTTTTCTATATCCTTAGAGACTGAGACGAGTTTTCCTTCTTTATATGTAAGCTGACGAATTAATTTACGAATTTCAGGATCGTCCGATATCCATTCAGCAATAATGTCTAAGGCACCTTGAAGAGCATCTTCGATCGTTTGTACTTCTTTTTCTTCAGAAATATACTGGGAAGCCACTTCCTCTACATTTCCATCAGTAGGAAAAGAGAATAGCCAAGTCGCCAGTGGTTCTAAGCCCTTTTCTTTCGCAACAGTTGCTCTAGTTCTACGTTTTTGTTTATATGGGCGATATAAATCTTCAACTTCCTGCAATTTCGTAGCTTTAATAATCGCCTGTTGAAGTTCATCGGTTAGCTTATCTTGTTCTTGAATAAGACGAATAACCTCTTCTTTTCTCGTTTCTAAATTATTAATGTACGTCCATCTCTCGACAATTGTTCTTATTTGAACTTCATCAAGTGATCCAGTTAACTCTTTACGATAACGAGCAATAAATGGAACTGTATTCCCTTCTTCAATTAACGAGACAACATTTTCAATGGCTTTCTTTGAAAATGCCGTTTCCTTCATAAGTAATTGCAGCATATTTTGTTTTTTCTCTTCCATCCTATGCACCAACTTTCTTCAGTCATATTTACTTATTCTATAGAAAGATTACCAGAAAATAAAGGATAGTAAAAAAACACACATAAAAAGGCAGCTAATATTAGCTGCCTACCTCAGTATTCTTTCAACAGTTTGTAACTTTCATCATGTCCAAAGCGAGTGATTTACTCCATTAAACCTAGACTACTTGAAAACATCCCCAACAACAAACGTAGTGTCATCTTTTTTAAAATCAGCAATTTTTTTAACTGCATAAATAACATCAGTAATACTATTTTCTCTCATGATTGCTTTTTGTAAAGTAGATTGTAAGTCGACACCATCTGTAAAAATAATAAACCTCATTCCTGTTTTATAAGGGAGATGTTGTGTGGTAAAGTTGAGTTTTTTACCGGATAGGAAGCCTCGCCTTGGAATAGTCCTAGTTAAAATTCCATCAAGGGAATAAAAAATACAATTTATATTCCCGGTATTACTGTAGATAATTTCTTTATTTTTATAATCAACCTTAATAATCGAAAGAACGACCCCGCGCCTATTAAGTAATAATCGATTACAATTTTCCATTAACATAACCAAGTCTTCATGATGATTTTCACGTATATAATCCATCACTACCTTAGAAGCTTCATATGCAAATTGACCACTACCTAGTCCATCTGACACAGCACAAATAAAGTAATCCTCACTTTCATTACAAAAAAGCGCGTCGCCACACCAAGGGCTTTTGTTTTTAGCTTCCTGAAATGATCCTAACTGTACATTATTAAAATTCTGCACTTTAGCCATCTATAGGCACTCCGTAGACTTTACAGGCAAGGAAGCTTTTAGTTTTTCTAACGCTCGCCTCTGCAATCTTGAAACATGCATTTGGGAAATACCAAGTTTATCACCAGTCTCTTTTTGACTAAGACCCTCATAAAACGAACAAAACAAGATTTGTTTTTCCCTTTCACTAAGTACGGAAAAGGCTTTTTCAATCAATAGCTGCTGATCCGTTTTTTCAAATCCAGTATCCGTTGCACCGACTAGATCTAACAGTGTAACTACTCCGCCTTCTTGATCAGCTTCAATGGAACGGTCTACAGACAACGCTTGGTAGCTTCTCGACATTTCCATTGTTTCTAACACATCTTCTTCACTGACATCCAGGTAATTGGCTATTTCAATAACCTTCGGTGAACGCTGTAATTCCGTTGTTAATTTTTCCACTGTATTCTTTATTTTTGGACCAAGCTCTTTAATTCTTCTAGGCACATGAACACTCCATGTTTTATCCCTAATATACCTTTTTATTTCTCCAATAATTGTCGGTACTGCAAATGACTCGAAACTTCTTCCTACGGAAAGGTCAAACCTTCGCAACGCACCTAATAATCCAATCATCCCTACTTGAATTAGATCCTCATCGTAATCTTTACCTCTTGAGAATTTCTTCGCTAACGTACGAACAAGCGCTTCATACTTTTTCACTAATTTCGTTTGAACTTCTTCTGATTGAGTTTTTTGAAACTCTTTAATTAATTTCTCTAATTCATTGTCGATCTGTGATTGTCGCTGAAACCCTTCCGACATTCTGTTCCACCTCACCTCTTTGTAGGAACTTAGTCATGATAATAATCACACCTGAATCATTGCTTATCTCAACTTTATCCATTAAAGTATCAATTAAAAATAAGCCAAGCCCACCTTCTTTTAACTGAGAAATAGGTTTATCTGCTCTAATCGGACCGAGACTTTCTTTTAATTCTTCTATAGAAAAACTATTACCACGATCTGCAACCATTATTTCTAAGCGATCTTGATAGACACCACAACCGACTGTCATCTGACCATGATTTTCTTTATAAGCATGATTCACTACATTTGTACACGCTTCAGCTACAGCGATCTTAATATCTTCAATATCATCGTAAGAATACCCAAGCCGATTGGCTATACCAGAAATAGTCAATCGAACGACACCGACATATTCAGGCTTAGCAGGCACCTTCATTTCTATGAAATCGGATGTATGACTCACTTCGCTTCCTCCCTCGTGCTTTCTTCAATACTAATAACTTCGTCTAGGCCCGTAATTTTAAACAACCTACGAACTCTATCGATCATACCGACCAACTTAATAAAACTCTTATTTTTATGAGTTGACTTTAAAGCACCAATGAATATCCCTAAGCCAATGCTATCAATATAATCGACTTGAGAAAAATCAACGATTACCTCGGCCGCCTCTTGTTCAGTAAGTGGTAGTAAGGCATCTTTTAATTTATTTGCTGTGTAGACATCTATTTCACCAGTTAAAAATAAGTAATGTTTATCCATCTCTTCTATGTGCTTAATTTCAAGATTCATAATTACCCTCCTCACATTAAATGTGTATACCACTAAATGAACTACTCTAAACTACTCTTCTTATAATTATTAAAGTAAAGTCATCCTTCAACTGAAAATTTTGGATTTTTTCTAAATCGCAATATACGTTCTCGACAATTTCCTGGGCAGATAAATGTATATACTTTTTTATCAATTTGGTTACTTCAATTCTGTCCAAAAAGCCATTCTCTGTTCTACATTCTGTAACTCCATCTGAGAGAAGTATAATCAAGTCACCTACTGCTATCTTTTGATCATACTCTTGAAACTTAGCTTTTTTAGTTAACCCAAGTACAAGTCCCTTAGTAGTTAAATCGGTAAATTCTTCAGAACTAGCCTGATAATAAAAACCTGGCTCATGACCAGCTCCTGCATAGTGGAATACATGATTTTGTATATCATATGACCCGTAAATCATTGTTATAAACATATCCGAACTAATATTTTGCTCAACTACTCTATTTATATTTTCAAGAAGCGCTTTTGGTCGTAAGCGCTGTTCAGGTAAGCTATCCATGGCGTATTTAATCATAGACATCGATAATGCTGCTGGTATGCCTTTTCCGATAATATCAGCTACCGCAACCCCTAAGTGCTCATCATTTTCGTTATTAAAGTGATAATAGTCGCCACTCACAACACTAGCAGCAACACTCTTCAAGCCTATATCCAACTTTTGATTAATTGGAACACCTTTAGGTAAGAGTTGCTGTTGCATTTTAGCAGCTACAGCAACTTCTGAATCCAATTGTTTTTGACGGTCTCGCAAACTTTGATGCTCCCTGTAGGCTAGTCCATACCCAACCATTACTTCAACAAGCAAATCGTTCGTTGCCAAGACTTCTTTAGGTAAGTTAGGAATTAACTCTTGAACAACTGTTACATGTAAATTAACCATATCTTCAGGAGACATATTTTCTTTTATTAACTGCCTAGAAAACTGTTGTGCTGTATATAGTGAATGCTCACTACCAGTTTGCAAGTATTCTTCTACAATTGATTTGTACAACTCGTGCAAGCTAATATCTGTTTTTTCCATAACTCATCCCCTTTCTAGCGAACCCATTTTATAGCGTTTATAATCGTCCCTTCGCCGACAGTTGAATCTATTGAGAATTCATCCATAAGTCGCTTTACCCCTGGTAACCCTGCCCCTAATCCTCCTGATGTTGTAAAGCCATCTTCCATTACTTTACGGATATCCTTAATTCCTGGGCCTTTATCTAATGCAGATACCTTTATCCCTACTTTATTTACAAGGACTACTTTCTCAATACAGATTTGTCCTCGCTTAGCATATAAATATATATTTCTAGCAAGCTCTGATATTGCCGTTGTAATTCTCGCCTGATCTACTGAACCAAAACCAATTTCTTTAGCTATTGTTCGTCCAGCTTGCCTAGCGGCTACTATACTCCACTCACTTTTAACCTCAACACAGGTTTGGGACATCGTTATTCCTCCAATTCCTGCTGTAATTTTTCCAATCCCTGTTCTAAATCTAGTGCCGTGGGAACACCATGTAATAAAATCCCCATATCCACTAAAGTAATGGCAACAGCCGGTTGTATCCCCGTTAACACAACTTTAGCTCCCATTAAATTAGACATATCTACGACATCACCTAAGACTTTGGCAATAAACGAATCAATGAAGTCAACAGACATAAGATCAATAACGACTCCTCTCGATCCTTCATCATGAATTTTATTTAAAATATCTTCTTGAAATTGTAAGGCAGTCTGATCATCTAACTCAATTTGTACTGATACTAGTAAATAATCCTTTAATTTTAAAATAGGAATCCGCATCTTACTCTCCCCTTTGTGTACCTTAAAGCGCCACGATCTTTTTATTTGTTATTTCTAAAGCCGTTTCAATCCCTTTTTTTAATGTATTTTTTGTCGGGAACTTCGTTAAGTCAATTCCTAAATTTACAATTGTCTGAGCAATTTCAGGTCTAATACCAACCAAGATGCATGTAGCTCCAACCAAACGAACCGCTTCCGACGCTTGAATAATGTGGTTTGCCACCATTGTGTCGACAACGGGAACACCTGTAATATCGATAAGAACAACTTCAGAACGATGATCTATTACACCATTTAAAAGATTTTCCATAATTAACTTCGCTCTTTCAGTGTCAATTGTTCCAATCAGCGGCATAACACTTATATTTTCAAACACTGGTATCAGGGGAGCGGATAGTTCCTTCAAAGCCATTTTTTGTAAGAATACCGTATTCTCCCATGAGCCAGAGTATTCATTTACTAGAATATTGACTATCTGATCTACCCAAATACTAACTTCGTAATAAACTTCTATATCTTTTTTAGCTGGCTCCCCATCATCAGATAATGTATCAAAGATTACCTTTCTAAATGTTTGAAGCCCAGTCGTTAAATAAGATAGTGGCCAACCAACTTGTATTAACCCTTCTGTAAATTGACTGAAATGCTCATCAAATAACTCTCCGCTACCGCTAAGGGAATTTAAAATAATTTCTACAAATTCTTTATTTGTACTCGTATAGACATAGTCAGATATATTTTCAAATTTATCTTCTTTTCGGTTTTCCTCTGTTTCTTTTAGCCAATTCTCGAAAATAATTTCTCTTTTCGTTTCAATCAGTTTTACTGCTGATGGTTTCATTTTTGAAGTCACTCCTTATTAGCTATTTCTATTATTATTTCATGTATATAAATAGGATGCAAAGATTTAGACGTTTTACAACTTGTAAAAAGTAAAAAATCTAACCTATAAATACAACCGGCATAACACTACTATAAAATTGATATCTGAATAATCTGATAAAATTACATAATAAAAAAAGTTGCTAATTAGCAACTCCTCTTAAAGTACTATAATTAATATAATTAGAAATCAATTAGTCCTAAACTAATTTGTAGCGCTTCATTGACTCGAGACATCATATCATCATCGAGATGGGTGATTTTGTCAGTTAAACGCTGCTTATCAATTGTTCGAACCTGTTCTAACAAGATAACAGAATCACGATCAAAGCCGTAACGCTTTGCATTAATTTCCACATGTGTTGGTAGTTTTGCCTTCTGGATCTGAGCTGTAATTGCTGCGACGATGACTGTTGGGCTAAACCGATTTCCGATATCATTTTGAATGATGAGAACTGGCCTTACTCCTCCTTGCTCTGAACCGACAACTGGTGAGAGATCAGCAAAATAAACGTCGCCACGTTTTACAACAATCAAAATCTACACCCCACTAACTAAGTCTAGTGTGCGTGTATGCTCTGCTTCCTCTTCAGCAAGAAAAGCTTCAGCAGCGATATTCAAATTAATCTTAGCCATTTCCATATAACCTTGTTGCATTGTTTCGCGAATCTGACGTTTTTTCTTCTCGCGAAGATAAGCTTTTGTAGCTTGGGAAATAAATTCACTTCGGTTAACATTTTCTCGTTTAATCAAGCCATCAACCTCATTTAATAAATGTTGTGGTAAGCTTACCGTGATTCTCTTTGTGTTAGCAGACACAAAAACACCTCCAACGTACACCTACAACTTAAATTTAAATTATATCCATGAATAATCATAGCATTACACGTACCTTTTTGCAAAGACTTATCTAAAATTGTTGTTGATAAAATTCGCTAAACTTAGTCATACTTCCTGTTCATAGCTCTTAGAACACTTTATTATTTACTGTAATTATTTCTCCACCTTTAAAAAAGACTCGGGGGACTCGGTGACTAATCATACAAGGAATTTCATAATTTATAGTACCTAACCTACGGGCTACTTCGTCAACAGATATCATTTCCTGTTTTTGCTCGCCGATTAAGGTTACTTTCGTTCCAACAGGCACTTTTTTATTAAGCTTAATCATCATTTGATCCATACATACTCTACCAACAATAGGACATCTTTCCCCTTCTACAAGGACAACACCCTTCAACCCATTTTCACGGAGCCAGCCATCTGCATAACCAATTGGTATCGTGGCTATTATTTCAGTTTCTTTCGTCCTATATGTTGCCCCATAACTAATTCCTTCATTACATTCAACTTCCTTAACATGAATAATTTTGCTATGGAGCGAGAAAGCCTCAGCTAAGTGAAAAGGAATTTCATCTCTCATCTCCTCGGATGGTGTTAGACCATACATCGATATACCTACTCTTGTCATAGAAAACATTTTGGAAGGGAATCTAATCGTCGCTGCACTATTACCACAATGTATATATGGAACTTTGACACCATATGCCTCTAGCCATCCTAGTATGTCTAAAAAACGATCATACTGCATTTGAAAGTAATCTAAATTCTTCTCGTCAGATGTAGCAAAATGAGTATATACACCTTCTAATATATATTCTTCAGTATGATTAATGTAATCAATTACAGCTTTTCCTTCATTTTTTGTTTTTATTCCAATCCTGCCCATACCTGTGTCTATTTTCATATGAAATGAACAATTCAAGTTTGATCTTAGAAATGTCTTAGCTTCCTCTAACCATTGCCTTTGAAAAACTGTTAATACTATATTATTTTCAGCAGCTAGATTAATGTCACTTGGTCTAACCCAACCAAGGACTAAAATTGGCTGTGTAATCCCTTCTTTCCTTAAAGCAATAGCTTCATCTAGTATTGCTACCCCTAAATAATCAGCACCAGAATTTAAAGCAACCTTAGCCACTTCAACTGCCCCATGACCATAGCCGTTCGCTTTAACAGCGGCCATTATTTTCACATCATCGTGTAAATGTTTTTTTATTGATTTAACGTTATCTTCGATAGCATCAAGATTAACCTCTACCCATGTATCACGATAAAAACCGTTTAAGTTTTCCAACTTAATGCTCCCCTTTCAAGAAAAGCACAGGTGCCCGAACACACCTGAGATCTGTCCACGTCCTATGTTTACGTTATTAAAATCGCCAACCGGTTCCCAGAAAAATTAATTGACTGAACTAGGCATCGGAGCTATATTACAACTTCCAAAAAAATCGGTCTATAGTCTCTTACCTACACTTATTCATTAAATCCTTATTATATATGATATTAAGTAGAGAATAAAGATTGAAAATTCTTATACATTATAAAAAAGGGTAGACACCGCTATAAGACGGGCCTACCTTTTGTATTTTTATTTATTTCACATGGGTACCATAAACTGACCTTGCAATCGAGCTCATTTCTTCTTGACTTAAATCCTTTGAGGCTAAGAAGAAGTCTACTCCATCATAAGACCACTTAAGAGAGCTAATTTGTCCTTCACTAGAAAGTGCACCAATTGTAAAACCTAAATCAACAGGCTCGCCACTCGAAATATTCATCGGAATGCTCGCTTGCTGGACTCTGCTCTTTTCTTGGATTAACGTAAAGTTTTTATCACCAGTGAAGGATAAGATAATACGTTTACCCTCACCATCTTCAAGATTGACTTCTTTTGAATCATTTAATACCGTTCCATCAGGGATATACATTGGGAACGTTGGGACTAATGGTTCTTCACTTTCTTGAGCCATTGCAGGGAGACTCTCTAATTGAGCACCTGTCATATTGCGGTCCATATCAAAGTCACCATCGTTAAAATTAGGATTAAATTCGAAGTCATTGAATTCAACTGTCACTAAAACATTTAGGTCAACATCCTTTATTTTAGCAGAAACAGGTGATAAGTCTTTTTTACTTAATGTAATTTCTTGTTGCTGTAAGTTTTTATTTGCATAATTTGTTTTCGTTTCAAAGATATAGTGATCGTCAGTTGCTGTAAATGTTCTTTCTGGGTCCATCAAAATATCATTTACAAGAGATTCGTATAAATATACTTGGCTATTATTGTCTGGCCAGTCACTTTGGAAACGGAAGCTTTTGTTTAATGCTGGTGTTAGAACAAATACACCCTCATCGTTTCTTAAGATAATCTGACTTTGATCCTTATTGGCATTGTTTAAAGCAACACGAAAATACGACGGTTGTTTATGCCAAATTTCCACATTATACTGTTGCGAATCTTTTCCAGTATCTAAACTCATGACAGCTTCAGCTTTATAGCCCGTCATATTCTTTATTTTATCACCTAGTTCTGCGATGATATCTTCTTGCGTTTTCTCGCTACAAGCTGCTAGTAATCCAAGAAGTAATATACACGAGAATATAATTGATGTAATTTTTTTCATTCATTCTCAACCCCTTTGTCTCATTTAGACGACAAAGGAGGGAATTCTATCGGTAGTTGTGCTATCTGAATTAAACTTGAACCAAAACTAGCGGAATTTTTCACCTAAGTACAACGCGATACTACTAAATAAAGTACCTAGCAATTTCAGTTAAATGTTCCGCAGCTTTACCTTGAAGAAAGTTGCATTAATATTGGCAGACTAATATCTCTTTACTTCATAAATTCATATATACGAGTACGACGTCACTTATCACATAAAAAGGTCATTATTGTAAAGATAATGATGGTCATTAGGTCATGAGATAAAGATTTTTTAGGACTAGATATACTCACACCCTTTGGGTATTTGCCAAGGCTGAACAAATTTTAGTAAGTTCATTTCTGTAGGTATAACTCACCCAAACGAAATTTTCACTTCCTTTCAAGCTAGTAAACCCCATTTTAGGAGGCTTTATAGTAATAATCAGTCCTTTTTTCAAAAATACCTTATATGTGATAACGTACTCTAGCGCACACTTTTAAGTAAATTTCTATTACGGCTACTTAAAGTAGTAACACTATCATTAAATCCTAGTATCAGTGCTTAGGACCAAGTAAACTCGCATAGTTGACAGATAACCACTTGCCACTTTCTTTCTATGAATAATCTTATCAGTGCCGAGTGCAGTTAATCAGTGGTTAGAACCATAGATTGATTAAAGAACTACCTCTCCACCTCAATACTTGCTACAATCGGACACTAATTTGAGCCATCTCACAAAAGTGTAGCGACGACGCGAGTGTATATACCATCTCAACCAATGTGTTAACCAGTAACTGACAGCAATGGAAACAGCTAAAGCTGCCTTCTAAACATAAACACTAACAATAACGACATCTGCCAAATGTTTTCTAGTAGTAATTTTTAATGCATTTCTTCAATGGCATAGCGTTCGATTTGGCGCATCTCAACACCAGCTAGCACATTCAAAATAGTTCCCTCCTATCCGCACTACCACTATATGAGACTGTCCCAAACAATATGCAGACTAGCATGACAAGCTAATAAAAAAATAACATGTAAAGGAAACCGAAAAAATCCCAATCGCTTGTCGGATAAGCCCCGAAGCCGACTGAGAATTAATTTTACATTTTAATCTTTTTCCTCAATTATTACATTTGCAATTGCGTATTGTTTACTATGCGAGATAGAAAGATGGACTTTTCCGAAATTTTGTTTTGACAGTATGATCGGTTTGCCATTTTCGTCAGGGAGAACCTCAATATCTTGCCAGGATAGATGTTTTCCTATTCCGGTACCTACAGCTTTAGCAAAAGCCTCCTTGGCCGCAAAACGTCCTGCTAGAAATTCAACCCTTCTATGGTTTGAAAGTTTATCAAAAATTTCATTTTCCTTATTTGTAATAATTCGTTTAACAAAGGATTGGTGCCTATCCATAGCTTCCCTTATCCTCAATAATTCTACGATATCAATTCCTGTGCCAATAATCATTGCTAATCAAACTCCATTCGCTCAATTGTTTTCTAACATTTTATCATACCGGATATCATAAGATAGCAATAACAATGTTGTCATTAGACTAAATTATTTCTGCTGAATAGTTGTTTTATGCTACAATATTAGAAAATCTCGACTTATAGTTCAAACTTGATTGATAAACTTCTTCATTAACTGTCTTTTATAGCGTTAAATTCTTAATAGAAAATAGGTGATAATAAATGTTTGTTAGAAATGAAAGTTTCGGGTCATTCATTCGCTCATACCCAATAGTGTCTGGTATTGTAGCTATCCATTTAATTTTATTCCTATGGATGTTCTTATTTTGGTCTTTCGGTGGATACATCATTTATGCACTAGGGCTCGGTATTAATTCTGCCATCGCTCAAGGCGAATTATGGCGGTTAGTAACACCCATTTTTATGCATGTCTCACCGGGACATTTCTTATTTAATTCATTCTCTTTAGTCTTGTTTGGGCCAGCATTAGAAAGATTGCTTGGGAAAGGACGTTTCATTTCAGTTTATTTATTAGCAGGGGTTTTAGCTAATATCGCAACCTATTACGTCGGGGGGCTTGGTTATTCGCCTCACCTTGGTGCGTCAGGAGCTATCTACGGTCTTTTTGGTATCTATTTGTATATGACTCTGTACCGCAAGGATTTAATTGACCGAGACAACTCTCAGCTAATTCTAACGATTCTCGTAATAGGATTAATTATGACGTTCGTTAATCAAAGAATTAACGTTTACGCTCATATTTTTGGTTTTATTGCAGGTTTTGCTTTGGCTCCTATTTTCTTAATAAAAATTAAAAGATACACTCCACAATATCAGCACGTATTTGATAATGACGAGATATCCTTTAATCCTAACCGTTGGAAAAAGCGTCGTTTTAATTTAAATGCTAATACAAAGAAGAAAATTTTTTGGGCTATATTCGCGTTATTTATCTTGATTGGATTGTTATTTAGGTAAGTAACTCAAACAAAATAGTATGATCGAGTGTAACGTAGTATTTTAAGTAAATTAAAAAAGCCATGTCCAATGTAACTCACCTGGACATGGCTATTTTTAATACTTTTTCAGTAAATAACGTAATGGTATTACTGATACTAGTACGATTAGTAACGCTGCCGGGGCAGCTAGATGATAGATTGCTTCAGATGCTTCAAAGTAAATTCGAACTGCCAATGTATCAAAACCTGGAGGTCGCAACATTAACGTAGCTGGGAGTTCTTTAATCGAACTAACAAAAACAAGAGCTCCACCAGCAAGGATCCCAGGTAATATCGTGGGAAGTATCACTTTATACATAACCTGCCATGGTGGATAACCAAGACTACGGGCTGCTTCATCAATTCTTGGTGATACAAGACTTAAAGAAGCTTCCCCGGCTTGCATAGCTTGTGGTAGAAAACGAACAACAAAAGCAAGGGCTACCATATAAAACGTATTATAGAGTATAGGGATATGATTATTAAAAATGAAAACGAAACCTAATGCAACTATTACCCCAGGAAGTGCATAACCTGCATAACAGAGTTTATCAATAACAGTTGAAATAACAGATGGATATCGCATCTTTAGGTAAATAATAGGCAAGGCAAGTATCATACAGAGTATGGCTGCAAGTGCAGATACTTTTAAGCTATTCATCGCAAAACCAAAAAACCTTGCATCCAGTGCCCCCATACGAATACCAATATTAGACCAATATACAAGAACACTAATAGGCAGCAGTACTGAAACAAAAAATACAAACCCGACAAACAATAGTGCAAACGGCTTCCAATTACCTAACTTTAAAATTTCAGGTGTTCGAAATGTATTTGTTGTTTGATAATACTTGTTCTTTTTTCGAGTACGTGCTTCAATCCATAAAATCATTATCGTTAGAACAATAAGCACTAAACTTAAAACAGATGCAGCTGCTGTATCAAACCCAGCCCTCTGGAAATAAATAGCCGCTGTAAAGGTTACATAGCGAAGCATGGCAATTGCTCCAAAGTCTGATAAAACATACAAGGAAATTAGAATTGCACCTGCCCCTATTGCCGGGCGTAGAAATGGTAAATTGACTTTCCAAAATATCTGTGCCGTGCTCATCCCTTGGGAACGTGCAACCTCTTCAAAATTACGATTCATCTTCCGCAGAGAAGCGCTTGCTATTAGAAATACATACGGATATGTAAACATCGTTAAAACAAAGAAGACTCCCCAAAATGAATAGATATTTATCGGATAGTCTCCAAAAACATCTACTATCCATGGAGTATCTCTCCAAAAATCTCGCACCCAGCCACTACGACCAAAGACGATAATATAAGTAACAGCTCCTACATATGGTGGTATGACAAGAGGTAGTGCTAATAACCATTGCCACATTTTACGTCCCGGTATGTCAGTACGTACGACGATCCAAGCTAAAGCAACTCCAATAACTACAGCAAACACTGTGACCGCAAATGTCAGCGAGAATGTGTTCCATAATAATTGCGGAATTCTACCATCGAGAAGACGCATCCACCGATCCACTCCGGCAAATAATGATCTCCATATGACATAGATAATCGGAATTGACATAATTAACCCAACCACTAGTCCAAAAAGAAGAAGTACAAGGCCCGGTGGATTTCCATTCCAGATACGAAACCATTTTTTTCTCAAGAAATGGAGAAGGGTTGGGGAAGTTTTTTCCCCAACCTTGGCACTTTGATTACTATTTTGTTTTGACTTACTACTGATGTCGTTACTCATTATGCCCTCTCCTAAAGCTTACAAATTGATTGTTAGTCTTATCTTAATTCAAGATCTAAACCTGATTTTTCAATTAAATCTTTAGTATCTTCGAAATAGTTTCCAAGTTCTTTAATAGGCATGTCTTGAGCCTTTAGGTCTTTAAATTCAATAACGTGTGGTTGAACTTCTGCTGGATATACAGCTCCGTACTGAGAATTAACAAGAAGTTCTAAAGACTCACCTACAAACGCTACTTGGTTTTCAGGCAATAATAACCATTCTAAGAATGCTAATGCATTTACTTCATTTGGCGCTCCAGCAACTAGACCAACACCCGCAGCATTTGCAACTACGCCCATTTGGTCTGCTTCTTGATCAAGGTAAACGAAGCCAACATTGTTGTTTTCAGGCTCTAATAATTGTTGGTGGAAATAATAGTTATTGACTAAACCAAATGCATGTTCACCAGCACCTACAGCTTGGCGGATATCACCATGACCATTGTAAATCCCTGCTGCGTTATCTTTAATTGCTTTGATCCAATCTGCAGTTTTCTCATCGCCCCACTCATAACGAAGTGCAGAAACGTGACCAATCATACCACCATTACCACCGCGAGTAATAGCAAATTGGTTAGCCCATTTAGCATCAAATAAATCTTCAACACTCTTTGGCATTTCTTCTAAAGAAATCAAATCTTTGTTATAAATAAATCCACGTGCTCTTACTGAAAGCGCGAAATATGCATTATCATCAGCACGGTAATCCGCTGGGATTGTTTCAATTCCTTTTGGATTAGATGCTGCTAGTAAACCTTTGCTGTGTAAATAACCTAAAGCTCCTAAGTCATTAGAAATGTAAACATCAGCTTGAACATTGCCAGCTTCCTCTTGAATCTGTAAAGCCTCGGCTCCATGTAATGCTACAACTTCAACTCCAGTTTCTGCTTGGAACTTGTCAAGTAATGGTTGAACAAACTTCTCGTTACGTGCTGAGTATACCACAATTTTGCCTTCTAATTCTACAACTTCTTCTTCTGGTTGTTGCTCTTCTTGCTCTGCTTCTACTTCTGGTTCTGCAGGAACTGCTGTTTGTGGCTCTTCTTTACCACCGCACGCTGCAGCTAATACCAATCCTAGTGATAGGATTGCAAATAAGAAAACTTTTAAAGCTTTATTCATTTGTTATTTCCCCCTATGTAATTAATTTTAATCCCAAAGAATGAAATTCATTCTCAACTGGAACTCACATATTGAATTATATTGCTATTGATAATCATTGTCAATGAAAATTATTTAAAAATTTTTTTAAATAATTTGAAGCAAAAAGTTTATAAAAGAAATAATATAAAGAGACTGCCCCAAAGTATAATACCTGTCACCTCTCTACTATAAATATAGCTCGTGCAAAATACACTTCTATATACCGCTTCGAGGTGAGTTAACACTTATGGGGCAGCCTCTTTTGTTTATTCTACTACACAAACTAAATCAGTCTTAATATTAAAGGAAATAGTAGATCCAATTTGTATATCTTGATCTATTGGCGCATAGATTACCATAGGTTCTGAAGATGGGTCAGATTGAAGATTTACATATAGCTCCTGATATTCACCACTGTATGTAACTCGCTCAACCTTACCATTGTAGTTACCGTCCCCTTCAGCTACTATCTGACAACCTTCTGGGCGAATTGATAATTTAACCGTTTCACACATTTCTTTTGTTTGATAATGTGGTAAACATACGGTGCCAATTGTAGTAGCAACATGTTTTAAATCTTTTTCTAATCTACCAGTGAGTAAATTCGTTTTTCCAACGAATTGAGCGACAAAACAGTTCTTCGGACAACGATACATATCTCTTGGCGATGCGACTTGTTGGATGATACCATCCTTCATCACAACAACACGGTCAGATACAGCAAACGCATCCTTTTGGTCATGTGTCACAATAATCGCAGTAGTATTAGCCTTTCTTAAAATATTCGTTACATCAAAGCGCATTTTTTCCCTTAAACCAGCATCCAGGTTACTAAACGGTTCATCCATTAAAACTACATGAGGCCTTGGTGCTAAAGCCCTTGCTAGAGCAACACGCTGTTGTTGTCCACCTGAGATTTGGCTCGGAAGACGGTCTGCAAAATCTGCGAGTCCGACTAATTCTAAGACTTCTAAAGCTCGATCTTTCCGATCCTTTTGCTTCCACTTATTGAGTCCAAACATCACGTTTTTTTCTATTGTTAAATGAGGAAATAGTGCATAATCTTGAAACACCATACCAATCCCACGTTTCTCTGGTGGTAAAGACTTATGGTTATCATAGACAACTTGATCACCAATTGATATTCTACCAGTCGACGGTTGTTCAAAACCCGCAAGCATTCTTAAAGTCGTAGTTTTACCACAACCGCTAGGACCCAACAAAGTAATAATCTCGCCACATTCAATAGAAAGATTGAGAGAATCAACCGCAGGTATTAGTGAGTCATGAAAAAACTTCGAAACTTGTTCTAATTGAATGAAACTCATGAAACTCCCCCCCTAATATACTTACTCTATATAAACCAATCGCTTAATGAGAATGATTTTCATTATGACCTATTATAGCATAGGCTTTTTTTCACAGTCAATGATGTTCATACCCTTCTAACAAGTTTATGTAAGCTATTTCGTGATTATCTCCCAATCTTTCTCTTTCCTAAGAACCCTTTCTGGCCTGTATTCACTACTTCAAAATCAACGTCAATCTCGACAACACTATCTCTCCAACCGTTTTCTTCCCAGTTTAACATTGCAAAAAAGTCTGGGTCGGTTGCCCAAAGGCGATGACCAATAAGCCACGGTTCAGCATTTAAGGCCTTCATTTTCTTAATTGTCTCTTTGACTAACCTTTCAATTTCATTCTCCATCTTAAGATTAACCTTATTGACAACGTCATTGGAAACCTTAGTTCCAATATTTTCAACTTCAGCAATTTCTGCATTACCCTTTATTGATATTTTAACTGTTAAGGGGGTAGTTTTATCAAAATTAATTTTAGCCTTTAAATCACCTCTAGAAACGGCAACCTTTTCCTCTCTATTATTGATATTTATCACTGTTGTATAATTCATATCACTTACTTTATTACCTTTTAACAATTCACTGATCGCAACTTCTATATTTACTAATTCTCCTATCATCTTATGGTCAACAAATACACCCATCCCTTCAATAACAATTTTATTATCAACAATCTTTCCTAGGGGGATTGTAGACGCTTTTGAAATCATATTTGCATCTCGACGATATTCAAATAGCTTCACATCTTTTGTTCGAGATATTTTTTGATCTGCTTGAAAAAAACGGTTTAAATATAGTGCTGGTAATGAAACTAATGGCGATTCTTGAGTAATAAATTCCTCGGCAGTACCATCATTAATAATCATTAAATATATTTGATTAGCCACTTGTGGGAGCCGATCAATAAAGTCAATAACTTTATCTAGTCCTTCTCTTGCTAATTCCTCGCTAATAGTCACAACTTTTAAATGTCCAAAAAATAGAACTGTAGGCGTCATAGCCTCGATTTCGGCTACAGTATCTAATAACATAGCCCCCTTCGCACTAAAGGTTTCAAATTCACTTACTGATCCAGATGGGATTCCTTCTTGGCCACCTGATAAAAGAATGGGAATTTGTAATGTGACTTCATATAATTGTTCATCACCACTATCCTTTACTGTATCTATTCCCATTCCAACAATCATTGAACGGTGATCAATTTCCCTAGCATCTTTAATGCAACTAGTAAGATTAATAAGACAAGTAACAACTATAAGAAAGACACTAGCTAGCTTCACTTTGATTAACCCCTTTTTTTCGTTTCATAATTAAAAATAGCAATAGAGTTGTAGGAACAACAAACGAGTAGACTAATTGATTCGCGAAAATTGGTATCCAAATCAGTTCAACAAAACTCGGGATTAATAATGCAATAATAAATAAGCAAGTAATAGAAAGCGGAAGATATATTTTCGGTCTTTTTAAAGGGAATAAACGCTGCAGTAAAAATAACAAAAACCATGCTTGGATCAGCATAATTTTATAATATGCAATAAGCCAAACTCCTAGAAAAAATAAATCCAACCTTTCAACTACACCAGTTCTTGTAGAAAGGGACTGAACTAGAGCTGTGAATGGAGATATTAGGGTTATCGTCTGTTCAAACCCAAAAGTACCCACTACAACAATACAAATTGAAACGTATATAGAAGTAACTAAGAGTAACCCGTAACTCATTGGTCGAAAAACTGATGATTCTTTTTTTAAATACGGCAGAAAACTTAAAACCGCGATTACACCTGAATATCTTGCCATATCACTTATCGAACTTTCTAAAAACGTCCAAATATCAGTTGTCCAAACAGGTGGAATGTATATCCAACGAAAATATTCGCTAAAACCAAGACTAATAACTGAAAATAATAAGATGAACTCAACAAAAATTAAAGCAACAGCAAACCGCGTAATAGCCGTTATTCCGTAGGAAAGACCAATTCCTGATACTAGCATAAATAGTAAAAGAACCATCCACTTATCCGTATTCGGTAGTAAATAGACTTGCGTTAATAATGTTAAAGCTTCTAAACCGTATGTGATTGAAAGGATCGTACTGCAAATAAAATAGAAGACAATAAGACCGTAAACCCACTTCCAGATTGAACCTTTCAATTCAAAGAATAAATCATAACTGTCGTATTTATCACTAAATTTCTTCAACAAGAAAAAAAACAGGAAGTAAGGAAGAACTGCTACCATTACTTTTAACCAAGCACTTCTTACTTCGTCACCACCTACATAAGGTAAAAAGCTAACTCCCAATGCAATCGTAGAACAGCATGTAAAGGCAAATAGGTCTATCCCTTTAAACTTCCTGACTATTTCCATTTGAATTAACCTCCTTTGCCCTCAAAATATTGCGTTTTTATTTGGTTAATCTTTGCACGGAATTGTTCCATTTTAAATGGTGAAGGTGGTGATATGTAAGGTCTAGAAAACGATTCCATGTTACAAATATGGATGAAGATTAAACAAAAGCCAATCGTGAAACCATACAAACCAAACATAGCTGATATTATTAGTAACCCATAGCGAATAACTCTTAGCGATGAGACTAACTCCCAGGTAGGCGTCGTAAAAGATGCAATTGCAGTAAAGGCAATTACAATGACCATTAAACTACTCACTACTCCAGCCTCTACTGCAGCTGTACCAATTACTAAACCACCAACAATACCGATCGTTTGTCCAACAAAGCTTGGAAGACGAATACTCGCCTCAACTAACACATCTAAAGCAATCATCATAATAATCGCCTCTGCAGCTGCTGGAAATGGAATTTGTGAACGAGATTCGGCAATCGTTAACGCTAAAGTCTCTGGTATTAGCTCTGGATGAAAAGCAACTAATGCCACATATAAAGCAGGAATAGCTGTTGAAATAACCATACAAAAGTAGCGAATTAAGCGAACAAAGATCGCATTGTAGATTGAACTAAAGCTATGATCATCTCCAGCTAAATATAAGTCAAAAATTCCAATTGGAAGGATCGAACAAAAAGTGACATTATCAATAAAAATAGCAACTTTACCCTCGCCTAGAGCAAGAGCAACATTGTCTGGTCGTTCTGTTCCATATATTTGCGGAAAAATTGAAGCTGGATTATTAACAATCTGTTTATTTAATTGGCCTAATGTAATTAGTTGATCAAGATTAATATTTTGCAGTTTTTCTTTAATCTGCTCTACTACATCCGTTTCTGCATAACCCTCAATATACATCACTGTTACTTTCGTATGACTTAATGATCCAATTTCATAGTTAACTGTTTTTAAGCGTGGATCTTTTAAAAACTTTCTCATCATCGAAATATTTGTTTGAATATCTTCAATAAAACCTATCTTCGGTCCAAAAATTTGATACTGAGTTGTCGGTTCAGCGAGATTTCGTTTTTCCTTGTTCGGAACCATTACTTCTATAGGCATTTCTCCATTGCTATGATAAATCGCTCCGCCACTAAATAGCAGATAAATAATGTCATTCCAGTTTGATAAATGTTTATTTGTAGGATTATTAATATACTTACTAACGCTTAACTCTTTACTTTCACCTTCAATATTTTCTAATAATGGCTTTATAACACTAGATTGTAAAAATTCCATATTAATCATACCTTGGATGAAGTAAATCATAATCTTACACTTACCGGAAAGGACAACCTCTCGGTAAGTGAAATCAGCGCAATCCCTAAAAACTTTTTTAATATTTTCATGGAATTCTTCATGATTTGTTGGCGCTACTTCAGAAATATTTAAATCTACAAGATAACTTTTATAATCTTCTTTTTTTAACAATGCTTTATCAGCTATGCGAAAACTCATTAAGAACCCCTCTAACTTTTACTTTTGTTAGGAGTAGTTTGTAAACAATTACTTGTATTTATTCCCAAATTTAATTTCAGAAGAAAAAGAGGGACTGAGCACAAAAGTCATATGACTTTTGTGCTCAGTCCCTCTTTTTAACCTTACTTATATCAATATAACTATTTCTATTTGTTAATAAAAAAATAATACCCATTTTTTAAAAATTGTATCATATATGACGGTTTTCACACGAGTTGACAGGGTTGTAGATCTCTTCTGTGACCCTCTCACTCCATCGGACCTCTTGGAAGGCACATAGTCTATGTTGCCTCTCACTCGAAATTAACGACTCTTTACCAATAGATTTACTGCTTCTTTAATTGTTTCCTCTGTTCCTTCACCATTCTCAATTTGCTTTCTAATACACTCTTCCAAATTGCTGCTAACTACTACACCGATAGCTCGATCTAGCGCATTACGGACGGCCGCTAGCTGCATCACAACATCTTGACATTGCTTTTCTTCTTCCATCATTTTAATAACACCTCGAACCTGGCCTTCAATTCTCTTTAATCTATTTTTTACTTTATTATCATATTTTTCCATGATTCTTCCTCCATCTTTATGTTTTTCATAAATTAAAACCGAGTTACTATCTTTCTATTCTATGTTATGGATCAAGTTGAATCAATGCTATTGATGAATATCTATCAACCTAGGTGTGATTTAAATCACAGAACAATAACTATTTATCTCTATAATAGGTATAAGTTTGGTTTTCACCTTTTCCACTACTTCTATGTTTAATAACTATTTTATGTTGGATTGTCATTAATTTTTCACATTTACCCAAAATTTCGATGCTTTATATCCTATATTATGTAATTGTGGGGGTCTTAATTATCATGAAGAGGGAGGGTTATTAGATGTCTAAAAACAACACAAACCTTGAAACTCAAAAGGGCTATGTTCCAACTGAACAAGAGTCTTCATTGAAGGGAACTTTGATATTCGTCATGTTCGTTGGTGTCTTCATCGTGGTATCATGGGCGGCAATATTTTTCTTATTCCTAAATAGAGTTTAATTGGTGAGAGGGGGACTTATTTTATGCATTTACATCGTTATGAAAAAATATGGTTAACATTTGGTATTGGCTCTTTATTTGTATTCTTAGCAGTACTAGGAATTAGTGCATATGCATTTGGGCAACAACCACCGAGTCACATGGCAAAAGTTGACTCGCAAAATCTAAGTAATGAGGCACCGTTTGATGAGCCTGGATTATTCCAAATTAATGAAACGACATATCAAGCGAATATTATCGCAATGGCTTTTTCTTATTCACCTAATAATATTGAAGTTCCAGTAGGGTCTACTGTTCGTTTTCAAGTGACGAGCTCTGACGTGGTTCACTCATTTACTATCCCTGGAACGAACGTTAACTTTATGGTAACACCTGGTCATATTAATATGGCTGAACATACTTTTACAGAGCCTGGTACTTATCTTGTTTTATGTAATGAATACTGCGGTACTGGACACCACTACATGCAAATGGCAATCGAGGTGAAATAAATGAGAAATTCAGCGTTAAGAGTCGACGAATTTAGTTCAGATACAAATATTAAAGTAGCACCTAAAGATGCTAAACTTAGCATGGCGCACATTTATATCGCATTTTTTGCTTTCATTATTGGTGCACTAATGGGGCTTTTACAAGGACTTGTTCGCGGTGGCATGATTGAGCTTCCATCGTGGTTGGGGTATTACCAAATATTAACTGTACACGGGATTTTACTTGCACTTGTATTTACAACCTATTTTATTTTTGCATTTTTGTTTGCCGGTATGAGTCGAACAATGGGAGCTATGTCTGATGGCGTAAGAAGAACCGGTTGGGTTGGTTTTTGGGTTACGACAAGCGGTACACTTTTAGCTGCAGCTTTAGTTCTTCTAGGAGAAGCTTCAGTTCTCTACACTTTCTATGCACCACTTGCAGCACATCCACTTTTCTATATTGGATTAACGTTATTTGTAGTAGGTACTTGGATTGCAGGAGCTGCTGTTCTTACTCACTATTTTAGCTGGAGAAAAGCTAATAAAGGCCAACAAACTTCATTATTTGGGTTTATGGCTACAGCAACTATTATCCTTTGGATCATTGCTTGTTTAGGGGTTGCGGTAACTGTATTACTGCAAATGCTTCCTTGGTCATTGGGTCTTACTGATCAAATCAATGTATTATTAAGTAGAACGTTATTCTGGTATTTTGGTCATCCACTCGTTTACTTCTGGTTAATGCCAGCATATATGGCATGGTATGTCTGTATTCCAAAAGTAATTGGTGGGAAACTATTTAGTGACTCACTTGCTCGATTAGCATTCGTTTTATTCCTATTATTCTCTATCCCTGTAGGTTTCCACCATCAGTTAATGGAGGCGGGAATACCTGAGTTTTGGAAATTCGTTCAAACAATTTTAACGTTTATAGTTATTATTCCTTCATTAATGACGGCCTTCTCAATCTTTGGAACGTTCGAGCAAACTGCCCGTGCTAAGGGTGGCCGCGGGGTTTTAGGTTGGTTAAGCCAACTTCCTTGGAAGGATGTTCGTTTCTTCGCTCCTTTCATGGGGATGGCAATCTTCATTCCAGCTGGGGCAGGCGGAATTATTAACGCAAGTTACCAATTAAATGCGGTTATCCATAACACCCTTTGGGTAGTTGGTCACTTCCATTTAACAGTAGGTTCTACAGTACTACTGACGTTCTTTGGTATTTCTTATTGGTTAATTCCACATTTAACAGGAAGAAAGTTCACGCCATTCCTTAACCGTTTAGGTATGGTTCAAACTTGGCTTTGGGCAATTGGTATGTTCTTCATGTCAGGTGCAATGCACTTAATGGGACTTTTAGGAGCACCTCGTCGTACTGCATACACGACATATCAAGATCACCCAATTGCATTAGAGTGGTTTAGTGGAGTATTCTCTAACTATATTACTGTAGCAATTGGTGCGGTTATCTTAACTGCAGCTGCATGTTTAATGTTCTATAACTTCATTTATATGACTTGGATTGCTCCAAAAGGTGAAACAGAGTTCCCAATAAGTGAACCAGCTAGTGACGCTTCTACTACGCCGAAGTTTTTCGAGAACTGGAAGCTATGGATTGCTATTGTTGTTCTATTGGTGATCTTCGCTTATACAATTCCTGTATACGATATGATCGTCAATGCACCTCCTGGATCTCCAGTGTTTAATAACCTTATAAAATAATAAAGAAAAAGAAGGATTGCCAGTTTAGTATGGCAATCCTTCTTTTTTATTTATTTCGACTTCGTTTCGCCTTTCCAGTCTAACATCGCTCCTTTGACATTCGTTACATTTTCATAACCTTGCTCTTTTAAAAACATGCCAGCTTTCATACTACGATTACCACTGCGGCAGATAATAATAATCTCCTTATCGTTTGGTAGATCTGTGTACGTTTCTTCAAGGGTACTTAACGGATAATTTTCAAATCCATCAATATAGGCCTCATTATACTCATAATCTTCTCTAACATCGATATAAATAGCACCATCGTTTTTTTCCAACGAGTCCGTCATCCGATATGTTAAATCATTTACATCCAACTGATTAATGCCTGTTAAACTTTCTTCATCACAACCTGTTAATAAGAACAGTAATAATAGTCCCAACAGTGAGAACTTGTAAACTTTAATCAACTTGTATCCACCTCTATTTTTAATTTGACTAGACCTAAAGTAAATTCGATTTAACTATTATTATAATACATATAGTGCTATTCTTCATTATATAAAGGTTACTAGTTTATTTAAATTAAAGGCACCTACGGAATTATTTACATATACATATATGACTACAATTCACTGGGTGATATAAATGAAGAAATTATCTATAGACGAACAAAATGTTAATTATTCGTTTGGCCATATTTTAATTATTTTTGCTATGTTAGCGTTATTAATTGTCTCTAATATATATATCATGATTCCTTTGTTAGCTAATGTCACGGACACTTTTCTAATTACAACAACAGAAGCCACTTTGTCCATCAGTGTATTCTCATTTTTTTATGCATTTGGACTGATCTTCTTTGGCTCTGTTTCTGAACGCTTTGGCTTAAAGGAAACAATTTGCACTGGTTTGTTTGCACTAATCGTATTAATGATTGTTAATTATTTCGTTACCAATTTTACGATCTTCTTAATCGTAAGAGGTCTACAAGGATTTGTGGGCGCTTCATTTGCACCTGTATCTTTCATCTATGTCCTAAATGTACTCTCTAAGAAACATCAAGGAATAACAATCGGAGTCATCAATACTGGCTTTTTGTCGGCTGGAGTAATCGGCCAGGTACTCAGTTCATCTGTCAATTTACTTTTTCATTGGCAGGCAATTTTTCTGACATTAGCTTTTTTATATTCGCTACTATTCATCTATTCACTTAAGAAGCTAGCTCGTCCCCATAAAAAGAGACAACAAAGATCTCTCTCTAAACTTCTAACAACATTAGTGAAACTTCCGTGGCGAAGTGATTTAAGAAGACTTTATTTTGTAACTTTTACAACATTGTTAGCATTTGTAGCATACTATACAACGCTAGAGAGCTTATTCGTACAATCTTTGTCATTATCGCCGAAAACAACTATATTCGTTAGAGCAATTGGCTTGCTTGGTTTAATTCTTACTATTTACTCTGGGAGAATTGCTACTCGTTTCGGTTTTAAAAACACAATTATTATTGGGTTACTGTTGACACTAATAGGTTTATTCCTTAGTGGAATAATAAATATATATTTTATAGCATTAGGTTCGGTAACACTTGTCGCTGGAACAGCCATTATTATTCCGTCGCTTATTCAACTAATCGGCAATAGAGGTGGGAAAAATAGGAGTTTAACCATTTCGATGTATAGTTTCATCTTGCTATTAGGGGCTAGTTTCAGTAGTGTAATTTCACTGTTTGATAATTATTACTCTAAGCTTTTAACCCTTTCTCTCCTGTTACTTTTGTCAATGTTAAGTATTATATTAGAAAAAAGACGCTCAACACTTTAAAAGCACAATAATTGTATTTACTAATCATGTTTTTTTTTATAGTCTAGTATCTAGGGATAACCATCCAAAGCTTATAATTACAATGTAAGGACGTGCTACTATGAATGAAGATCAATTAACCGTTCTCATCATTAAATATTTAAAAGAAAATAAAAAGGTTGCGATTGAAAAAGTAATTGAAGAATTACAACCATATGATATCGCTCAACTTTATCGTAACCTTCCTGGAAAGCACCACTTTAAGTTTCTTTTATACTTAAACCCACAACAAATCGCTGACCTTATTCAGGAATTAGATAGCGATTTGCAAATTGAAATTTTACACCGCCTAGGTATCGAAAAATCATCAAAAGTAATGGACTTAATGGAAAACGATGATCTTGCTGACTTATTAAATGAGCTTTCCGTTGAGAGAATTCAAGAATACCTCTCTACAATGAAAAGCGAAGACTCTAAATACGTTCAAAACCTAATGAGCTACGCCCCGGAAACTGCCGGGGGACTGATGACAAATCAGTTTGTTTGGATTAAAGAAGATTACACAATCAGAGATGCCGTGGACAAGCTCAAGGATTTTGCCGAGATGAATCATACGATTTATTACCTCTATGTCATCAACGATAACAAGGAACTTGTTGGGGTTGTCTCGTATCGTGACCTCCTTTTAGGGAACATTGATGAAAAAATAAGTGACATCATGTTTAATCGTGTTATTTCTGTACCAGTTGACCTAGACCAAGAGGAAGTAGCACAGCTCATTGAGAGATATGACTTTGTCGCCGTCCCTGTTGTTGATGAGCAAAAAAAACTTTTAGGTATTGTAACTGTCGATGACGTCATTGACGTTGTTATCCAGGAAGCAAATGAAGACATTGAGAAGTTATCTGCATCTGGTAAAGATATCGACTTTAACACTAAAGCAACTACTGCTTCTTTTCGCCGTTTACCTTGGCTTATTTTATTATTATTTATCGGCTTACTTTCAGGGAGCATCATTAGTGGTTTTGAAGATACTTTAGCAGCTGAAGTATCCTTAGTATTTTTTATGCCGATGATTGCTGGAATGACAGGTAACACTGGTACTCAGTCTTTAGCTGTCGTCGTTCGCGGGCTAATTACTCAAGATCTTGATAGAAGGACTGTCACTAAATTAATTGCCCGAGAACTTGGTGTTGGAATTATTATTGGGGTCACATGTGGGTTTTTGATTGCGATTATTGCTTTAATCTGGGTTGGCCCAGATATTGGATTAGTTGTCGGGGCATCATTAGTACTCACATTAATAATAGGGACACTAGCAGGGACGGTTATTCCTTTAACGCTTTATCGTTTCGGAATCGATCCTGCGGTTGCTTCAGGTCCCCTAATTACGACATTAAATGATATTTTTTCATTGATTGTTTATTTTAGCTTTGCAACAGCTTTTCTTACTTATCTCTAAGCAACTCCATTATTCGCAAATAAAAAAGCATGTAATGTCAGAACAACAACCACTCCAACATTACATGCTTTTATTTTTTGTTATAAGAAATTGTAATAATAGCTGCCTAGAATGACACGCCGTCCTATAGAAGTTTTTCACCGAACAGTGAGCCCATTAAAGCTACTGCAACTGTTGCTGTCGTATTTTTATCATCTAAAATTGGATTTACTTCAACAAATTCTGCTGAAGTAATGATATCGGCTTCGGCTAACATTTCCATTGCTAAATGCGTTTCACGGTAAGATGTTCCACCTAATACAGGTGTACCAACACCTGGGGCATCATGAGGATCAATAGCATCTAAATCTAAGCTTAAATGGACACCATCCGTTCCATTTGTCACATGGGCAATTGCCTCTTCCATTACCTTTGTCATTCCTAAACGATCAATTTCATGCATTGTGTAGACTTTAATTCCTTTTTCCTTGATTAATTCCTTTTCTCCATCATCAAGAGCACGTGCACCAATAATTACTACGTTTTCCGGTTTTATTTTCGGAGCAAAACCACCAATCCCTGTTAGATATGGGTGACCGATCCCTAAACTGACTGCCAGAGACATTCCATGAATATTTCCAGAAGGTGACGTTTCACCAGTGTTTAAATCGCCATGAGCATCAAACCAAATAACCCCTAAATTCTTGTGGTGTTCAGCAACGCCAGCCAGTGTACCAATAGCAATACTATGGTCACCACCTAATACTAGTGGGAATTGACCTGTTGAAACAATATCGGAAACAGCTGATGCCAGCTTTTGATTAGCTCTGACAACCTCTTTTAAATCTTTTAAGTTCTCTTCATCTATTATATCAAAGCGATTAGGTCTACCAATTTCGATGTCGCCAATGTCATTTACTTCACAATCAAGAGCTTGCAGACGTTCTACGACATTCGCATAGCGAATCGCACTAGGTCCCATATCTACACCACGTCTTCGTTGGCCTAAATCCATTGGTACACCAACAATCGATATTTTCTTTTTCATAGAAACAACCTCTTTTCAGTAGTTTAATAGGTTTTCTTCTATCTTAAAAGACCTCTTGCTGCAAAGGCAACGTTTTGGGGTCTTTCAGCAAGCCTTCTCATAAAATAACCATACCAATCGTTTCCAAATGGCACATAAATACGCATTGTATAGCCTTCTTTAGCAATTGCTAGTTGTAGCTCCGTGCGGAAACCATATAGCATTTGAAATTCAAACTGCGTTTTTGGAATGTTATTCTCGAGTGCAAAACGTTTTACGTTCTCGATTATATTGTGGTCATGTGTTGCTACCGCTGTATAGCTACCATTTAGCAAGTGTTGCTTAATGATGGCCATATAATTTTCATCAATCTTCGCTTTATCTTGAATGGCTACTTCAGGAGATTCCTTATAAGCACCTTTTACAAGACGTAAAGAAACACCTTTTAAATTGTTAACATCTTGCTCTGCTCGATATAAATAAGCTTGGATTACTGTTCCTACATTTGTATACTCTCTACGTAACTCAGCTAATAAGTCTAGAGTTGCATCCAAGTGAGAGTAATCTTCCATATCAATCCGAACGAATATATTATACTTAGCGGCTGTAGCTAAGATTTTCCTCATATTATCACGACAGAGATTACGATCAATATCAAGCCCTAATTGTGTAAGCTTTAAGGATAAATTGCAGTTAACTCCAGACTCAGCAATAGCTTCAATCGTTCTCACACAATAATCAGTAGATTCTATTGCTTCTTCTCGATTAAAAACAAATTCCCCTAAATGATCAACTGTACAGACGAGTCCCTTTTCATTTAATTTTCTTACAGCATCGATAGCGCTTTCAATGGTTTCACCTGGAATTACATGCTTTGCCCCAAGCTTTAAACCCCATTTTTTTGCGCTTTTATTAAGTGTTTTATTTTTTGATAGAAAGAGGAAAAAATTTCTCAAAACCATTTCCATTTCAAAAACCCCTTTTAATGTCTTAATTTAACATGTCCTATTGAAAGGTTAGAATATAACATATTGAAATCGCACCCCTATATTTACACTCTAAACTTCTTAGGATTTTTTTTTTAGCTCATAGCCTTTTCTATTATTGGGGGAGACTACCTTGCTCCCCCTAATACTATATTACCTATGATATCTGTCCGTCTGTTACTCTTACTCGCCGTACAAAAAACTGTCGATCTCGACACTATTAAAAAATGAGGTTACTTTGCTAAGACACTCGTAATATGTTCTAAAGCCCAATCTAGATCTTCTTTTGAAATAACTAGCGGTGGCGCAAAGCGAATGACATTTACATGTGTTTCTTTGCATAGTAATCCTTTTTCTTTTAACGCTTCACAATACTTTCTTGCAGGTTCTGTTAATTCTACCCCGATAAATAACCCTTTACCGCGAACCTCTTTAATAAGGGGACTATTAATCTCAGACAATCTTTTTTGGAAGTAGTTTCCTAGCTCTAAAGAACGGTCAGCTAGTTTCTCTTCCTCAAGTACTTCTAATGAAGCAACTGAGACTGCGCAAGATAATGGATTTCCTCCGAAAGTTGAACCATGAGAACCAGGCTCAAATACACCAAGAACATCCTCATCAGCGGCAACTGCAGAAATTGGCATAACACCTCCGCCTAACGCCTTCCCTAAAATGTACATGTCTGGTACAACATTTTCCCAGTCACACGCAAACATTTTTCCTGTTCTGCCTAAACCAGATTGAATTTCATCTGCAACAAACAGGACATTATTTTCTTTACAAACATCATATGCCTCTTTAAGGAATCCTGCTTCAGGAATAATAATTCCTGCTTCTCCCTGAATAGGCTCAAGAATAAACGCTGCAGTATTTTCCGTGATCGCAGCTTTTAACGCTTCAAGATCTCCATAAGGAATAATTTTAATTCCTGGTAACATTGGACCGAAGCCACGTTTATATTCATTATTTGAAGAAAGCGAAACAGCTGTCATTGTCCGACCATGAAAATTATCTTCACAAACAATAATTTCAGCCTTATCATCAGCAACACCCTTAACAAAATAAGCCCAACGTCTAACTGCTTTTACAGCAGTCTCGACTGCTTCAGCTCCAGTATTCATTGGCAATACCATACTCTTACCAGTAAGCCCTGATACTTTTTCATAGAAGTAACCTAATTGGTCATTATGAAATGCCCTTGAAGTTAGGGTAATCCGATCGGCTTGATCCTTTAATGCTTGAATGATCTTTGGGTGTCTGTGTCCTTGGTTTACTGCTGAATAAGCACTTAACATATCAATATACTTATTCCCCTCTGGATCTTCTACCCAAACACCTTCAGCCTTCGATATCACAATTGGTAGCGGATGATAATTACGCGCTCCAAATTTTTCTGTTTGTTCAATAATTTCATTTGTTTTACTCATTATTTAACCTCCATCACTAGCTTCTGAATAGAAAAGCCTGTCTAAACTATGTTATCGCTACTACTATAGTTGTTCTGAAACTAATTTCGCTTGTGTAAATAGTAATAAATAATCCGGTCCACCAGCTTTTGAATCCGTTCCTGACATGTTGAAGCCCCCAAATGGATGGTACCCTACAATAGCTCCTGTACACCCTCTATTGAAATAAAGATTCCCAACATGGAAGTCCTCTCTTGCTTTTTCAAGGTTTTCTCTGTTTCTAGTAAGTACAGCTCCTGTTAAACCATACTCCGTATTATTAGCGATCTCTAAGGCATGATCAAAGTCGTTTGCTTTACAGAATGCCACAAATGGGCCAAATACTTCTTCGTGCATAATGCGAGCATTTTCGTCTACATCGGCAAAAATTGTTGGTTGGATAAAGAAACCTTTTGAGTTATCTCCAGTTCCACCTACCATTAATTTCCCTTCTTCTTTTCCGATTTCAATATAGCTCATGATTTTATCAAATGCTTTTTGGTCTGTTACTGGTCCCATAAAGTTATCGAAGTTTGTAGGCGAACCAATTGTTAATTCTTTCGTTAGTTCGACTGCTCTTTCCAACACTTGGTCATACACGTCTTGGTGGATAATCGCTCTTGAACAAGCTGAACATTTTTGACCTGAGAAGCCAAATGCTGATTTCACAATCGATTGTGCTGCTAATTCTAAGTCTGCATCTTTATCAACGATAACTGCATCTTTACCGCCCATTTCAGCAACTACTCGTTTTAGCCAAAGTTGACCTGGGTGTACTTTTGCAGCGCGCTCATAAATTCGAACACCTACTGCTTTTGAACCAGTAAATGAAATGAAACGAGTACGCTTATGGTCTACTAAATAGTCACCGATTTCTGAACCATATCCAGGAATATAGTTAACAACACCATTTGGAAGACCTGCCTCTTCTAACACTTCCATAAATTTATAGGCAATTACAGGAGTTGTCTCTGCAGGCTTTAAGAGAACTGTATTTCCAGTTACAAGAGCCGCTGCGGTCATACCAGCCATAATTGCGAAGGCAAAGTTCCAAGGCGGTATAACAACGCCTACTCCTAGTGGAATATATGAAAGCTTGTTATGCTCAAACGGTCTGCTTTCAACAGCAAAACCTTTGCTAAGTTGTAGCATTTGACGTGCATAATACTCAAGGAAATCGATCCCTTCTGCAGTATCTGCATCCGCTTCATTCCATGGCTTACCAGCTTCTAGTACTAAATAAGCAGAAAACTCATGCTTACGACGTCTAATGATCGCCGCTGCTTTAAATAAAATGTCGGCGCGAACTTCCGGCTTCCATTTTTTCCACGTGTTAAATGTCCCATCAGCTACTTGCATTGCTTTTTCAGCTAAATCAACATTCGCTCTGGAAACGGTTCCAACAACTTGTTCTTTATTTGAAGGATTAAGAGAAACAATTTTATCTTCTGTAGCAATTCTTTCACCATTAATGATTAGATCGTAGTCTTTACCTAATTCTGCTTCTACCTTTTGTAGAGCTGCCTCAAATTCTAGACGATTTTTTTCTACTGTGAAATCTGTAAATGGTTCATGTTTGTAAGGTACTACCATATATAATCCTCTCCTTTTCTAAATATCTTCCTTTGACATTTATACTGTTGCAATTTTTGTGCCAAGTTTTAATAGTTTAGATAAAGAGTGCTGAAACGTTCACATGTGCCAACTTTTTTTGCTATGCAAAATGAATTTGCAATAAACGCAATTTTTTTTTGCATGTTGGTTAGCCCCTATTGTAAACTACTACTATAGAACTTAAAAAAGGGAGTTGAAAAACTTTGTTTGAGTTTAAGGATCACCAACAGTTAAAGAAGTTTGCTAAGTTTTATCAACATGCCTTAAATGAAATTGACAGCGGCGTCCATGTTATTGATGAAAATGGCAAAACGATTATTTACAATCAAAAAATGATGGAAATTGAAGCAATGCATGTAGAGGATGTTATTAATAAAAATTTGCGTGATGTTTTTATGTTTTATGAGGATCAAGAGAGTACCCTTCTTCAAGCTCTTTATGAAGGGAAAACCACGAAGAATAAGAAGCAAACTTACTTTAATAATAAAGGCCAAGAAATTACGACGATCAATAATACCCATCCAATACTTGAAAATGGAAATATTATTGGTGCCATAGAGGTCGCTAAAGACATTACCAAATTAGAAAAATTAATTCGAGAAAATGGACCAAAAAATTCAGAGACATTTTATACGTTTAACTCAATTACCGGTGAAAGCAGTGCAATAAAAGAAGTTATCGAACAAGCCAAAAGGGCAACACGCACATCTTCTTCTGTGTTAATTATTGGTGAAACCGGTACTGGTAAAGAATTATTCGCTCAAAGTATTCACCATAGCAGTGATCGCAACAATAAACCGTTCATTAGCCAAAACTGTGCCGCACTTCCTGAAAGTTTAATAGAAGGTTTATTATTTGGCACAAAAAAAGGTGCCTTTACAGGGGCAACAGAACGACCAGGACTATTTGAGCAAGCTAATGAAGGAACCATTTTATTAGACGAAATTAACTCATTGAGTGTCGGTCTTCAAGCAAAGCTACTACGAGTCATTCAAGAGAAATGTTTAAGGCGAGTCGGTGATACAAAAGACACCCCCATCGATGTCAGGATCCTAGCAACAATAAACGAAGAGCCCTTAACCGCTATTGAAGAAGGACGCCTCCGAAATGATCTCTATTATCGACTTAGTGTCGTTTCTCTTCAAATTCCACCGTTAAGGCGCAGAAAAAATGATATTCCACTCCTCGTAAATACGTTTATTCAGAAATTTAATCAAAAGTTCCAGATGGAAGTTAGAAAAATAGATGAAGAGATTTTACGTTTATTTTACGAGTATGATTGGCCAGGCAATATCCGTGAACTAGAACATGTCATTGAAGGTGCTATGAATTTAATTATGGATGAAGATCGCATCGATTTTACCCATCTGCCTAGTCACTTTCGAAACAAAACTCAATTTAAAGCTGAAATACCAGAAATGTTTCAGCCTATAAATCGAAAATCTGATTACAAACCGTTTACAAAACCGTTAAAACAACAGCTGGACGAATTTGAAGAATACTATATCCAAAAAGTACTTGAACAACACAATTATAATGTTACCCAAGCTGCAAAACAGCTTGGATTAAGTAGACAAAGCTTACAATATCGAATGAAGAAGTTTTCATAAACGAAAATGACTTGTCAACATCAAGAATATCATCTACTCATAGAGCTCAAACGTATACCATAAGTTTAAAACATTCTTTTTTAACAGGACCTTGCATACAATACAACATGTCCTTTTATGCGAGGTTGGTTAAATGTCAATGTTCTCTAATAAAAAATTACTAGCGATAATTGCTGGCAGTTTTATTATAAGTTTTGGAATTAATAACTTTTTCGTTCCATTTCATATTTTAGATGGTGGAATGATTGGGCTCGGCCTTATCATTCACTACACATATGATATCAATGTTGGTGTTGCGATATTAATTTTAAGTATCCCTATTTATTGTGGTGCCTGGCTTTGGTATCGAGACTTTTTTTATAATAGCATTGTCGGTTTTGTCGTCTCAGCTCTGTTTATCGATCTCTTTCAAGGGTTCACGTTTACTGTTGAAAACCTCTCACCATTAATTGGAGCCTTGATTGGTGGTGCTCTGCTAGGAATTGGTGTCGGTGTTATGTTTCTTTATGATATAAGTACTGGCGGCTTAGATTTATTAGCACAGATGATTGCCGATTTATTCAAGACGAATGTCGGTATTCTAATTTTTATTGTTGACTTACTAGTTGTGTTTGCTGGCTTTTCTGTCATCACCTATGAGGAAATCATCCTTTCCACAATTGCTGTTGCAGCGACAGGTTTTACTACGACAGTTATCGTCATGCTGAAAGCTAAATAGTGACATAATATTTCCTGGGAAAACAAAATCCCTTTACTTTTTTAATAAATCAGCTGGCTTCACTGAGTAAATGTCGAAAAAGTTAGTTAAGGTAAACTGATCACAAATTCAATTAAATATAAAAAATCGAGGAAATCATTCTCCTCGATTTTCTTGTTAACTTTCCTTTTCAATGTATTCAAATAAAAACGATTGACCGTTTCGATAAAAGCGGGGATCATAAATCCCTAATCTCTCATCATCATCGACAACAACAACAAATGGCGACCATTTATAAAGTGTTTTCGCTTCAGGTCTTTCGGCAAACAACTTATCTAAATCAGCCTCTTCTTCACTAAACAATACAACTTGGATATTTGGCTTTGACCAAAGGTTTCTTTCCGAAATCTCTACGGTCCCCCCATTTTTGCCAATAACATTGTAATTCCAAGGAATAAAGTTAGCTGAAAGCGCAAGTTCCTCATACGTGGTACTCGCTTGTTGGTAAATAATATACCCTTGACTCGTTTGTATGACTACATGAAGGACAATCGCAACCCAAACAAACCGGTAGACTTGAAAAGATGGCCACTTCGTTTTTTTCACAGTAATAAATCCAATTAAAATTAGCGCCCAAATTACAAAATCAATGATTGGAATCGTCCCAAATGTGATACGAACTGCAGAAAACGGCTCTAGATAACCGGTCCCCCATGCATTAAATAAATCACTAGTGTTATGAATAAAGACCGCTAATGCCCCCATAAGAAAAATACGTCGATCTTTCACTCGCCAAAACAGATAGCATAAAAGCGTTAATATGAGTGCCCAAATAGGAACCATAAAGATTGAATGCGTAATGCCTCGATGCCACATTTGATACTGCCCTTCTGTATCCCAAAGCCTAGATATCACATCAATATCAGGAATTTGACTTCCAACTACAGTTGTGAAAAGTAACGCTCGTTTTTTTCCTTTTGGAAATTCCCGTTTATCTACTGAACCGTATAAAGCAAGACCAAACAATGTATGTGTTATTGTATCCATGATTTCACCACTCTTCACAATTTCCCTATAACTATAGCAAGTTTTTTTTATAAATTACAAATAATTACGCTTTAAAAATTCAAACAAAAACATTCTTGATTTCCCTCTCCCTGCCCTGAGTGAAAGTAGCGGCAGACTTCTTTTGCACCGTTGTTATTTAGCCCCTGTATATGAGGCTCACTCAAGAATTCGACCGAGTTTCCCCCATAAAAAAAGCCCAACGAAAATATAACGTTGGACTTTCCATATTACTCTTAATACCGAATGAAATTAAGGTACTTTGGCACTTCAACAAAATCCAAGAAATATGGACCAACCTGCGTCGGTTCTATTCCTTCAAATTGAACAATTTCAGCCTCGAAATCTCCTGCGGTAAATAAGATCGCTTCAACCATAGCGGTATTTACAGCGGTATTCTCAATATATGTCCCTTCCGCAAAGGTGATTGTAACGATTTTTCCATTTTGATTAACCTTTGAAATTACGATATCCTCAGGAATAGAAGCACGATAGCCCCTACTATCATCACCTTGCTTCATGAACTGTAAAGTTTCTTCTAGGGTTGGATATTCTACTTCATTTTCATCTTGGAGATTTCCAGGCGCACCAACGACATTCCCTCTCACCAAAAACGTATGCCCCGTCTCACTTGCAAAGAGATAATAACCTCGGTTCGTCTCTCGTAACGATATATCAGATCTAGGGCTGTATTGCCCCCAATCTACCTGCGGTTCGCCATCCGAGCTAAGTTCAATTTTTTCAAACCATGGCCTGAAGGTCTCGATTAATGAATATTCATAAGGACGGTGTTGAGCACTTGCTAAACCACCTAAACTGCCGGTCTTAAAGTCAATTTTTAATATACCCGCTTCCCCTTCCACAATTGAATTGATTTGAAATGGCGGAAACGGTTCGAATCCATAAGCTTCTCCCGAAAACGTATCTTTTGCTGTTAAAAATCGCTCAATTACATTAGACCCTTCTGCTAAAAGTGTAACAGGTACCGCAAATTCCTGAACTCCACTCGAAACAGGGAGGGCTAAAGTGACTAACTGATCAGCTAGTTCCACTTCATCGTAAGGTTGAACTGCATTAAAATAAATGAGAGAAAAACCTTCACCTGTATTTCCACGCTCGTCAACAACCATAATTTTCGCAGCATCTTCTGGTAATTCTGTTGTCTCCATTCTAAAATCAGGATATGTTTCTTCTATCGTAGCATCTCTTTCATTTAAGAAGGAAGGAATAATTAGTAACAGGAGAACGAATACTGCTGCTGCAGCGAAAGTAGGAATAACCCAACTTTTCTTTTTCGCTCGTTCTTTAATCTGCTCTTCCTGCAGTCTTTCTTGGATCCGTTCAAATAAAGCTTCCTTGCTCTGTTTATCCTCAATTTTAGGTAACTTCCTCAGCTGACTTTCAATAGTTTTTTCATCCCATTTAGAGGACCGCATCATCTTCCCACCTCCTTTAAATCTGAGTGATGGCTCGTGCTAAGTAGATCTTGTAGCGTTTTAATCGCTCTATGTTGGGTCGTTTTCACTTTACTTTCAGTCCAACCTAATATATTTGCAGTTTCACTAATCGAGAGGGATTCAATGTATCTTAAAATAATGACTTGTTGTTGATCCAATGAGCATCTTCCAAGCATCTGGTATACTTCTTTCATCTCCTCCCTTTCTAATATTATTTCTTCAGGTAATGGTTCTTCGTCTCTAATTTGAAACTCTTTTTCTGACAGTTCAAAGAGACCGAATACCTTTCGTTTTTTTCGGTTTTGGCTACGAATCCAATCAACACCTACATGCCTAGCGATTGAATATAGCCATGTTTTCTCACTGCTATCTCCTTTAAAGGAGGAATAAGAATTAAATACTTTTATATACACTTCTTGTACTAACTCTTCTGCTGTTTGTCTATTTCGAACCATGTAAAACAGAAACTGAAATAATGAATGGTGATAAGTTTCATACAAGCGTTCAAATTCATCATTCACTGCTTCTTTCCCCCCTATTAATCTAGTCGTTATTTCTTAAGAAAAGTTACAATTTCTTTTTTGTAATTCGCTAAAAATGTAGTTCACCTTTGTTTATAACTCTTTTTTCGAAAAATATCCACTAGAAATTTACTACTTAATGATTATCGTTAAAATAAAAAAGACTGTTGAAAATTGTAGCCATTTCAACAGTCTTTCTATTATGTTTTATAAACTTGGATCTTTCTTGGGAACAATCTTAAAAATTTCTCCTGTCTCAAATACGGAAATAACGTCGTCGAGCCATTTATAGTAAGCTTCTGCCTGACTTAGTTTTGTTAAGTCTAACTGAATTAATTCCTTTACCTTCGCAATTTCAGTTCTGTTATTCAATAATTCCAACATTGACTTTGTCTCTTGGATCGCTTTCATATTCTGCTCGGTACTATTTCTCCAACGAGTAATAAATACATTAGAAAAAGAGCGGTACCAATCTTCTTCAGTTCTATATAGATCCTTCCTGATCCCCTTTTCCCAGACTCTTTCAACCATATCAGCATCAAGTAGGGACCTAATTCCAGTACTCATACTCGTTTTACTCATTCCTAGCGCTTCGCTCATTTCGTCTAAGGTCATAGGATCTTCTGAAAAAAATAACGTTCCATACAATCTTCCAACAGAATGAGAAATATCATATAAATGAATGTTTTTTGCGATTTCATTTATAAAAATTTCACGTGCTTTATTTAGATCATTATAATCTTTTAACTCGCTCTCAGAATTTTTCATCATGCCTCCCCTAACTATATAAGTAGTTATTATAAGTAGTATAGCAAAGAGGAAAATATCTTAAAAGTTAATAATAAAATAGCATCTAGGAGTATCTAGGAGTATTTGTAAGTATTATGTATGTAAATTACGTACAGTTTTTTCTGTACGTACAATACGTATGAATATTAAAGAATATACAGTTTGTGCAGAAAAGAAAATATATTATATAGTATTAATAGCAACAATTCAATTGGTATTTTTATGTTTTATCGACAAAATCAAATCTTTAATATCAATAGATACAAAATCGAACTGAGGTGTAACTAATGTCCAAAATAAAAGTTGAAAACCTAACAAAAGTTTTTGGTAAAAAGCCCAAAAAAGCGTTAGAACTTTTAAAGCAGAATATTTCAAAGGACGAGATATTAAATAAAACAGGAATGACGGTTGGTGTCAACCAAGCAAGTTTTGAAGTAGAGAATGGCGAAATATTCGTTATTATGGGCTTGTCAGGAAGTGGAAAGTCAACATTAGTCAGACTTCTTAATCGATTAATCGAACCTACCACAGGTAATGTTTGGATTGATGGAGTCGATTTAGCAGCAATGGGTGAAAATGAATTACGTGACGTTCGCAGAAAAAAACTAAGCATGGTATTCCAAAAGTTTGGACTCTTTCCATTTCGCACAGTGCTTGAAAATGTAGAGTACGGGCTTGAAGTACAAGGAATTGAAAAAGAGGAAAGAAAGGCTAAAGCCACTACATCCTTAGAACTTGTTGGTCTTAAAGGCTACGAAAATATGTATCCTAATGAACTATCAGGTGGTATGCAACAACGTGTCGGTCTTGCTCGCGCTTTAGCAAATGATCCTGATGTCTTACTTATGGACGAAGCTTTCTCAGCTCTAGATCCACTAATTCGAAAAGATATGCAAGATGAATTATTAGATTTACAGCAAAAAATGAAAAAAACAATTATCTTCATTACTCATGACCTAGATGAAGCTTTGAGAATTGGAGACAGAATTACAATTATGAAGGATGGTTCTATCGTTCAAATTGGAACACCAGAAGAGATTTTAACTAGTCCTGAAAATGATTATGTGGAAAGATTTGTTGAAGATGTAGATCGTTCTAAAGTCTTTACAGCTGCACATGTTATGAAGCGTCCAGAGACAGTAAATGCAGAGAAGGATGGTCCACGCGTTGCTATGCAACGAATGAAGGACACTGGTATCTCTAGCATTTATGTTACCAATCGTAATAAGGAACTTCTTGGCATTGTTAGTGCAGAACAAGTTTCAAAAGCTAATAAGGACGCTAGCTTACTAGAAATCATGGAAAAAAGTGTTCCTACAGTTGCTCCCCAAACACCTTTACATGATCTGTTTGATATCGTATCAACTTCGCCAATTCCAGTAGCGGTTGTTGCCGAAGGAAAATTAAAAGGAATTATTATTCGCGGAGCTGTTTTAGCCGCTTTATCATCAAGTCAGGAGGTGAATGTTGATGAATTTACTACCGAGACTACCGCTAGCTGATGGCATTGACGCATTTGTCGATTGGTTAAAAAATGCAGAAGGTTTATTTACAGGGATTACAGCCGTTATTCGATTTATTGTAGATCAACTAAGTTCTGGACTAAGTGCAATTCCAGAATTGGTATTTATTCTATTAATTACGGCATTAGCATTTTTTGCAACAAAAAGAAAAATTGGTTTACCTATATTTACTTTCTTTGGACTATTACTTATTCAAAACTTAGGTTATTGGAATGATATGTTATTAACACTTTCCCTCGTGTTAACATCTGCAGGAGTATCTGTTATCTTTGGTGTTCCGATTGGTATTTGGATGGCAAAAAATAAAACAACTGAAAATGTCATAACACCAATTTTAGACTTTATGCAAACAATGCCAGCCTTTGTCTATTTAATCCCAGCTGTCGTGTTCTTTGGAATTGGTATGGTTCCTGGTGTAATTGCATCTGTCATATTCGCAATGCCACCTACAGTGCGATTAACAAATTTAGGGATAAGACAAGTATCAACTGAACTTATTGAAGCAGCAGATGCTTTTGGCTCTACCCCATTTCAAAAACTTTACAAAGTTCAGTTACCAATGGCTAAGAAAACAATCATGGCCGGCGTCAACCAAAGTATTATGCTTGCTTTATCAATGGTAGTTATTGCTTCAATGATTGGTGCGTCAGGACTTGGTACAAAAGTTTACTATGCGGTAGGTCGTAATGATGCTGGCGGTGGCTTTGAAGCTGGAATTGCACTTGTAATCGTAGCAATCATCTTAGACCGCTTGACGCAAAGTTTTAATAAACAAAAAGGAATTGTCTAAGTCAGGTTTTCACTCTTTTTCAAAAAAAGGGTTCATATAAAAAGATAAGAGGAGAGGGTCAAGAAAATGAAGAAGTATTTAAAAAGACTTAGTGTTGCAGCAGTATTATCACTTACATTATTTGTTGCCGGATGTGGGGCAGATACGACTAGCAAAGACGGTTCAATTGGAGACCAACTAAACTACACAATTACAGGAATTGATGCCGGTGCTGGTATCATGGCTGCTACTGAAGAAGCAATCGAAGAATACGGACTAGAAGACTATACTTTACAAACTAGTTCATCAGCAGCTATGACAGCAGCTCTTGCTGCCGCTTATGAAAAGGAAGAAGCGATCGTTGTAACTGGATGGACACCACATTGGAAGTTTGCTAAATACGATCTTAAATACCTAGAAGATCCAAAGGGGATTTTCGGAGCATCAGAGAGTATTCATACTATCGCTCGTAAGGGATTAGATGCTGATCACCCAACTGCATACGAAGTTTTAGATAATTTCTATTGGGATCAAGCTGATATGGGGGAAATCATGGTTGCTGTAAATGAGGGTGCTGATCCTGTTGATGCTGCAGCTGATTGGGTTGCAAACAATCAAGATAAAGTATCCCAGTGGACTGATGGTGTAGCTCATGTTGATGGTGACAAACTTACACTTACTTTTGTTGCATGGGACTCCGAAATAGCTTCAACACATATGATTGGAAAAGTATTAGAGGATATTGGTTATGATGTAGAGCTCGTTTCTCTTGAAGCTGCTGGTATGTGGACTGCTGTTGCTACTGGCAGTGCAGATGCCCTTGTAGCCGCGTGGCTACCAGGTACCCACGCTGTTTATTACGAAGATTATAAAGAGGATTTCATAGACCTAGGTGTCAACCTAGAAGGAGCTGGTATTGGTTTAGTTGTTCCTACTTACATGAATATTAACTCTATTGAAGACTTGAATAATTAAACAGTAAAAAGGCTACCAGTGGTAGCCTTTTTTGTTATCTGTTCTGCTAGTAAAACCTAAAAGTCATTTGCCTTCTTACTCACACAAGCCAAGGGGAAACAATTAATGTTTTTCCTGGAGCACTATTCTTGATGTTCAAGCTTAAAGTAAAGAGTGTTATAAATATGCTCAACCTCTTGGTCTGTCATGTTTTTTAACAGGCTTGAATCTAACCCCTTCATTGACTCAATAAAATTAATCATGTTTTTACGCTCTTGTCTACTCACTTTAAATCTCCCCTTTTCTTGTAATAGTACAATTTTAACTTCTTGTTTGTATTATATAACAGATGAATTATAAACGTCAACAATATTTGGAATTTTTTTTATAATTTTTTTACCTATTTTTCCAAACTAAATGTCAGCTTCTATTTCATTCTTATGCTGATTTTAACAAGTAAGAGTAAAGGTTGGATCAATTAGACAAGAACAATTATTATTTGGCAAAGTTCGTACAGATTTTCTCTGTTGTTAATGCAACAGTTGGAAAAATCATCTATACTGTTAGTAAATCGTAAAGGGAAGGTGATACAATGCTTAAAAGTACAAATGATACAGTTCTCCATTGTTATCCAGGTTTAATTGCATTAGTTACCGCCGAATGGAACGGCACGAGTAACATCATGGCTGCTGGTTGGCACTCATACATATCCTACGCTCCACCGATTTATGGTGTTGCAATCGCAGAAGAACGCTTTACTCACCATTTAGTAAAAAATTCAGGTGAGTTTGCGATTCAATTTGTTCCTGCTGAATATGCTGAGTATATTGAAGGTGCAGGCAAATTAACTGGAAAAGATGGCAACAAACTAGATGCACTCAACATTTCTTATAAAAAAGGGGAAACAGTTGACTGTCCAATTTTAACAACCGCTTACGTTGTCTATGAGTGTAAAGTAAAAGATATTCAAAAGTATGGCGATCACGATTGGATTGTTGGGGATATTACGAAGTTCCATAAAGATGAAACCCGTTTTGAAGCTGGACTTCCTAATTGGGATAAGCTAGAAATCCCATTGTTTATCGGACAATCACAGTATGTCATTGCCAATCAAGATACGAAAAAAATTAAAATTGATTTAAATAAATGAGGTTGTCCCATAAGTGATAGCTCACCTCGTATAGGCACGATATCTAGTGTTAATTCTAGATATCGTGGCTGAGGCGATTGTTACTTAGCTCTGGGACAACCTCCTTTATTTTTAATCATCATGATTAACATTGAATACATCTTCTTTAAAAGGGGAAATTACCTTGGTAAGGAGGTGAATTGGCTATGCAACCTTTAACAACAAAAGAAATGGAATACATTGTAGATTCTATGTCAAATGAAGATTTATTAATAAAACAATGCATTGCAACTATGAGTCAAACCCAAAATCCTGCTGTCAAAAATCTTTGTCAGCAGTCGCTCGCTACTCACCAGCAGCATTATAATCAATTGCTCCAATCGTTACAACAGCACTTAACCGTTGCTCCAATGAATCAACAGCAAATGCAATAGCAGGAAAGGGGAGAAAAAAGATGAATAATCAACAAAAAATATTAGAGGACCAAGATTTAGTTTATTCTTATCTTGCAGATCAGAAGAGAATAGCTCGTGAATATACAACTGCTGTAACTGAGTCTAGTTGTCCAGAAGTAAGACAAATGTTTGAGCATCTTCTACAAGATACATTAAATATCCAAAAACAATCATATCAATTGATGTCTCAGCAAGGATGGTATAATACTTCATCCCCAGTTCAAGGACAAGAAATTAATAAACAAATTAATCAATACCAACAAACAATGCAACAGACTTCTGCTCTCGTTCAACAAAATTTAAATAGTTAATTTACCTAGTAGAGGCTGACTACTGTCAACCTCTTTTATTATTTTCTGATTTTCAAATAAAAACTAGTCCCTTTTCCTTCTTCACTTTCAACAGCAACACTACCACCATGAACTTCAACAATTTCTTTGACGATCGCAAGACCTAGTCCGCTACCACCACTTTCTCGCGACCTTGATTTATCCACACGATAAAAACGTTCCCAAATATGGGGCAAATCAACATTACTTATACCGATCCCATTATCACGAATTTCAATAATAGTTTCAAGTTCTTTGTCAACTACATTTATAAAGATTGTTCCTCCCTTAGGTGTATAACGAATGCTGTTTTCAAGTAAATTAATCACCGCTTGGCCAAGACGCTGCTGATCAATTAAGGCCTTTACTTCGTTCATATTTCCTTTAATTTCACATTTAATAGAATGGTTATCAAACATTAGTTGTCTTGTAGCTACAATCGACTCAAGCCAGTGTAGCAAGTCTATTTCTTCTTTATGAAGGGCAATTCTTCCTTCTTCAAGCTTTGTTAATTGAAATAAATCGCTTACTAAATGTTCCATTCTTTTCGCTTCGTTATATATGACATCCAAGTTACGACGCCAATCCTTTTCGTCGATAACCTGAGCATCCTTCATTACCGCCGAGTAACCCTTTATATACGTTATTGGAGTTCGTAAGTCATGAGAAATATGGGAGATAAATTGCTGCTTGGAATCGCGATACTCCTTCAATTGTTTTGTCATCACACGAATATCTTCCGCTAGTTGACCAACTTCATCGTCACTATCGATTGAAAGTTTACTATCAAAATCGCCCTTGGCAATTTCACGCGTTGTTTCCCCTATTTTTATTAATGGTTTGGAGATGACCTTTGTTAAATAGATCGTTAATAGAACACCAATGAATAATGTAAATAACCCCATCGAAAATAACAGGAGAAGTAGCTGGAGCTTAGCTTTTTCAAACTCTCCTGTATCTTGGTCAACAAAGAAGAAGCCTCTCATTTCCTCATCTTTGATAATTGGTTGATACGCCCAAATGTGGGGAATGTGAAAATCAATACCTGTATCAACATATTCTAATGTTTTTCCACCTGTTTCAAACCGCTGTTGTACCCAATTCTGATATTGCTTTAACCATTTTTCACTAACAGCATGTGACGAATAAATCGGTTCGAGCTTTTCATCAAAAAAAATCATATGAACATGGCGTTCACGATTTTTTTCGACGACAAGATAAGAGATAAAGTCCTCGTCAAATCCATCTTCAATCATTCTCGCATAAGCTCTTAGCTCTTCTGCAACTTCCTGAGCTAACTGCTCTTTATAAAAATTTTTAAAAAAGTGATAGGAGAACAGAACCATTGTACTAATAACGACTAATAAGATAACTATGACGAAAAACGTAATTTTTTTAGATAGCGTCTTCTTCAAATTTAATCATCCCTCATAGAGCAATCTTCAAGCATTTGATAACCAATACCCCAAACAGTTTCAATAATTTGCTTTGTAAAACCGACGGCCTTTAGCTTTTCTCGGACATTTTTAATATGTGTGTCGACCGTTCTCGCATCTCCTTCATAAAAATCATCCCACTCCAACTGAACTAGTTGCTCCCTTGAATACACTCTTCCAGGATTTTTTGCTAAACGAACGAAGACTTTATATTCTTTCTTCGTTAATGGTAATGATTCACCTATATAGGATACTCTTAATTTATCCTCTTCAAATAAAAGCCCGTGTAAGCTGAAACTAGATTGATCAGCAACATTCTCCTTTTGTACCCTTCTCATAACTGATGCTATACGCGCTTGAAGTTCGCGCGGTTCAAATGGCTTTACAATATAATCGTCCGCTCCTAGCTGCAGACCTTTAACAATACGATCGGTGTCACCTAATGCTGTTAAAAGGATAATTGGTATACTCTTATCAAGAACTTCCCTTACATTTACTAATACTTCAAAGCCATCAATTGTCGGCATCATAATATCCAGTAAGATTAAATCATATTTGCCGTCCATGATTTTTTCTAAAGCATCAAAACCCGTTTGAGCTTCATCAATGATGTAGCCATAAGGTTTTAAGCATACGTTTAAGAGATTACGCATTTCCTTTTCATCGTCTACAATTAACACTTTATAACTCACATGCCTCACTCCTCATAAACAGCTGTATTTCTTATTATCTCTGAATGTAACACATTTTTATGAAAAAAGTATGGAGATACAAGAAAAGATGGCGACTGTTCCTAAGCAAAGTATCAGGCACCTCGTCTATAAACAACATACAATTCTGTATATCGTAACACGTCGAGGTGCGCTGACACTTCTGGGACAGTCTCCATCTTTTAAGGAAAATCACATTCAAACAGCTATTCGTTCTGCTCAATTTCTTTTTCTTCAATTGGAACTAAAATTTTTCCGGTTTTGTCACCGATCTCTAGTAATTCAAGAACTACCTCTGAAAGCTTACCGTGAGGGTATGGTTTTGTTAAATAATGGTCAATCCCTAAATTTTGGCCACGCTCCTTCTCATCGAGAGCAGAAGAAATGATAATTGGAATTTGCTTTGTCTTTTCTTCTTTCTTTAATTCCTCAATAACCTTCCATCCATCCATCTTTTCACCAAGCAAGATATCTAAGACAATAAGATTTGGTTGTCTCTTCCTAATTGCCGCTATGGCGCTTTCCCCATTTGAAAAATGTGTAACATCAATATTTAGTTCTTTTAGTTCAGCGAGTAGCAACATTCCTAAGCTCTCGTCATCCTCTACAATCACTAATGATGGTCTATCACCGCCCAAGTGCTCAGTAGTATACGTTATCTTTGGTGTAATTACAGTACCTTCAAGTGCAGGCAGTTTTACATAAAACGTACTTCCATTTCCAAGAACTGAAGAAACAGAAATATCACCATGATGGGCTTCAACTATTTTTTTACAAATAGCTAGTCCTAAGCCAGTCCCACCAATTTTTCGTCGATCCGAGTTATCAATTCGGTAAAACTTTTGGAAGAGCTTTGAAACCTCTTCTGCCGGGATACCTAATCCTTCATCTGTAACAGCGCAAATAACATCATTTTCTCTTTTTTCTATTCTTATCGTGACTTCACCGCCATCTGGTGAAAACTTTACAGCATTACTAACTAGATTTGTAAACAGCTGAATGAGTTTCTCCTCATCTCCTAAAATTTCAATTCGTTCTTCCGCTGATTGTAGGACAAAATCATGCTGTTTATTTGTTGTCTTAAACTTCACAATAAGATCCTCAATAATTGTATAGACATTAATTATTTTCTTATCGTAAGTTTGTTTACCAGATTCCATTCTTTGAATATCTAAAAAGTCATTAATTAAGTTTGTAAGTCGAGTAGCTTCTTTATGAATCGTTTCCAAATACTTTTTCTTCCGTTCTGGTTTTAACTCTCTTGTTAACATCAACTCAGCAAACCCTAAAACACTTGCTAACGGCGTTCTTAACTCATGACTAACGGTACTAACTAACTCCGATTTCATTTGATCTATCTCATATTCGGCAGTAATATCACGGTGAACAACTAGCGTACCATGCTGGTTATTATTTCTTTGAATTGTAACCGCATATACATCAAAAACCTTTTTCTTAGGTGTAAGCACTTCATATCGATACGTTAGAGCTTCCTGGCCTTCATGACAGATTGCCTTTTTCATAAAATTTTTGAAATCAGTAAACTCTTCGACACGTCCGTTAAGAAAATTCGACCACTCTTCAAAGCTGATATTGTGCAGATTGTCTTTTTTACCAATTATTTCAGTAAACATAAAATTATATTTTAGAAGCGATCCTTTTTCGTCCAAAAGCGAAATACCTTCATTTACATGGTCAATAATATCCTGATTAAGTTGACGTCTAGTTTCAGTTTCCTCATAGGACTGCTGTAGCTTTTGCTCAGCTATTTTTTTGTCTGTAATGTCTTTACTTATAGCAATGAATTGATATGGAACTCCACATTCGTTTAAGTATGGTACAATCGTCGTTTCTAGCCAATAAAAACTTCCATTTTTTTCTTTGTTTCTTATTTCTCCATTCCATATGTTCCCCTTTAGTATCGTTTTCCATAGATCTTGGAAAAACTGCTTACTATGCGAACTGGAATTAATAAGGCTATGATCTTGACCAAGTAATTCTTCTTTGGAATATTGTGAGATCTCGCAAAATTTCTCGTTTGTATAAGTAATGATCCCTTTATGATCTGTAATTACAACAAGAGCAGATTCATTTAGTGCACTGTTCAAATATTTCAACTCTAGTAACGATTTCTCCAAGTGCTCTTGTTGTTCTTCTAACGTTTCCTGTTGCGCAAGTAGCTCTTCATTTTGTGCTGTTAGCTCTTCTTCCTTCCCTTGCATACTACGGGCCATTTCTTGGAAGGCTCTAGAGAGAACCCCAATTTCATCATCCCTTTTCACTTGTGTTAATTGTACATACTCACCCTGGACGATTTGCTCAGAAGCTTGAGTTAATTCGAGTAAAGGAATACCGAGATTTTTGCTCAACTTCCGAATAAAAATTCCTAAAACAAATAAAATTAATACGATATAGGTGACATACAGCCACTTAAAGGAATTTACAGAATCAATTGTTTTATCATTTATTTGGTTTAGTTTGTCATCAATTTCATTGGCGAAGTTTTGCATTTGCTCCATAAAATCGATAACTCTGTCAGTGGCTCCGGCAAATGCTAGACTTCTCAATGAAACATAGTCATCATTTCTCACATGGATTATTGATGGTACCAGTATTTCTTCATTATACTCGAGTAGAAATGTATTAATTTCATAGACAAACCGTTCTTCTTCTTCATCCAATTTTAAACCTTCATAATAGCTAATCGCCTTTATTAATTCGTCTTGTTCTGAATGGAGAAATTCTAACTCTCTTTCATCTTGTAGAAAATAGTATCCTCTGGCGTGAAATACCATTAGCATTAAGTGATCCTCTATCTCATTTACAAGTAGCTTCTTTTCCTTTAATTCTTCTCTCTCAATCATCAAATCCTCTTGTATACCATAGTTAATACCGGTTAATAAAGCAGCTCCAACTAGCGCAAAGATTACAACAAGAATAAGCGAGAACATGTACTGCCTTGTAATACTTTTATTAAAATATTTATACATGTAAGATTTCCCCTACTAATTCAGCAAGCTTTACTGGACTAAATGGCTTTGCTAAAAAATAATTGGCACCTGCCAGTTTTGCTCTTTCTTCATCCTTTTGTTGACTCTTTGCTGTTAGCATCATTATTTTTACATGTTGCTTAGTTGGTAAGCTTCTTACCTTTTCAATAACTTCTAATCCTGTTAAGCCTGGCATCATATAATCTATTAAGACCAAATCATAATCATTATCGGAAATATATTGCAATGCTTCTAACCCATCAGATGCTTCATCAATTTCATAACCATCATCTTCGAGTGTATCAACAATTAACATTCTTAATATCTCTTCATCTTCTGCTAGTAATATTCGTTTCAACATGTAACCCCCTTTAAAATAAGTAATGAAAATAGAAAGCTGTAACACTGACAAGTCTGGATTTATTTAGATATCCCTTTTCTTGTCATTTCTCCCCAGCTTCCTTCGCGTTTGAAAATTGCTTGAACAAACCCTTCAAATCGCCAAATAACTGTTAATGGACGATACCAAAACGCTTCTGTTAGTGAATAAAAGAAGAGACGAGCAAGTTCTCTTTTTGCTTCATATTTTCTTAAACTCCATTCTTCTAGCAAAACAGCACTCATTGACAAAATTGAGCCGTATAAAAACGATAGTAAGAACAAGAGTAGGGCAACTTTAATGTTAATTAAAGAAAAAACAAGTCCGATTATAACAATTAAATAGCCAATAAACTCAATCACCGCACTTAATAATTCAATGAATAAAAAATATGGCATTGAAATAAAACCAATGAGGCCATATTTAGGGTTAAAAATCATCTTTTTGTGAAGCCACAACGATTCGTAAAGACCACGATGCCATCTACTCCGCTGTCTTCTTAATATTTTTAGCGAGTCAGGTGCCTCTGTCCAACAAACCGGATCTGGAACATATTCAATTCGTTTATTACTTTTTTCGTCTTTAATAAGACGATGAAGACGAACAATTAATTCCATATCTTCTCCAACTGTTTTTGTCCGGTATCCTCCCGCTTTTACGACCCATTCTTTATGAAAAACACCAAACGCGCCTGAAACTATTAATAGTAAATTATGTCGACTAAGTCCAATTCGTCCCATTAGAAATGCTCGTAAATACTCAACGACTTGCATCACGACGAGTGGGCTTTTCGCCAAACCTACTTTCATGACCTCTCCTCGTTCAATTTGACATCCGTTCGCAATTCGAATGCTCCCACCTGTAACAATAACCTCCCCATTAGAATCGATAATTGGTTTCATAACTTTTAAGAAAGCATCTCTCTCAAGGACACTATCACCATCAAGAGAGCAAACATACGGATAATTTGATAAATTAATTCCTGCATTTAAAGCATCTGACTTTCCACCGTTTTCTTTATCGATTAAAAATAAATAATCATATAATTTTGATTTATAAATCGCTCTGATTTCTTGCGTTTCTAATCTTTTTCTAACAACAAGATTAACCTTTACCATTTGAAAACGGTCAACCATCTCTTTCACCGTACCATCTTTTGATCCGTCATTGACGACAATAATTTCATATTCGGGATAGTTAATACTTAATAACGAGCGAACGCTATTATAAATCCCAATTTCTTCATTGTATGCCGGAACAATTATTGAAATAGGCTTTGTATCTTGAGAAGTTAGTAATTCTTCATATGGCTGCTTTTCGTCTAATAAAAAATGTTTTCTTAGCTGTCTAGCCGAAATTAGAAATATAGAAAAATAAAAAACAATAATAACTGCCATGTAGCTAATGATAAAATAAGCAACCCATTCAAAAATTACCATAAGCAAATCGTTATTCATCACGTAGCTCTTCTCCTCCTAACCATTGCAGCGCCATATCTCTAGCAAATGAATCTTCACTTGTCTCAGCTATATGAGTAAGAATAAGTTGTCCATCTTCAAGTTTAACAATAGCTTCTCCTGCTGCGTTACGAACCCACCAATTCTCATCTGAGATAAGTGGTACTATTGATGGTTTAAACCGTTCTTTTTTTATTACCGAAGCAATTTTGCAATACATCATCCGTTCTTGCCACAGAGATGATTTTGCAAAGCCCATTAATTTATCTGGATTAGACGTATATCCCAAGCTACGTATTACCTTCAACGCTTGCATTCTAATGTCCGTCTGTCCGTTTTCTAGCTCTCGCTCTACAAGAGGTAAGTAGCTAGTATCTTTTTTCTCTGCAAATAACGCTAGCAGTGCTATTTTTAATTGTTGATTTCCTTGATCATACTTACTAACAATTTGGTCAAACTTCTCTGTGTGAAAACGCCTTAATATTTCTTTGTATATAGCCAATGGGTATTGTTGATTGTTTAGGAATAAATGATCTATTAACCGTTTAGATTGTAATCTTGCTAAAACACGTAACTGTTGATGCTGTTCAACCTTTTCTACACCGCTAGTAACAAAGCCCTCCCAAACGATGTCTTCTAATGAATACATCATAAAATTCTCTATTGAATAAAGGGTATTCATACGAATGCTCCAGCTCTTATGCTCAAGTAATTCACGGTAATAGACCGCAAAGTATGTTTCAGCAAACGTTCTAATTCTCTCGGAGACTTCATCACCTTGGGCCATTTTCCTATGTTCATGTAATAGTTGCTGGACTACTTTATAACTCAAAGTGTCTCGCTGAAATAACCTAGTTTTCACTTCATCCCCTTCATTTAGATAATTAAATAAAGGAACACGTAGTTTGTTCTTCAAGTTCTCTTTTCGATTTTTTATTTTTATATCCTTATTTTTCTGTAATAGTAAGAAGATAAACAACAACACTAATAAAAATAATAAAACGATATTTAGTAAAATGAGCACATTCACTGAAACTTCGATCATTAGTTACATCATCATCCTTTTAACTAAACGCTTTACTCTCGCTTCTAATTCAGCAATACTAAACGGCTTTGTTAAGTAATCGTCAGCACCAAGTTCCAGAGCGCGTACTACATCTTTTTCACTTTTTCTTCCTGTGAGCATTAGCACGACAAATTTCTTCTCAGGGTAATCTCCCCTTAATTTTTTCAGCACCTCAAGGCCATCCATTCTTGGCATAATTCCATCAAGTAAAATGAGAAACCTACCATTTTGCTTGTGCCAATCCGAGGCAAAAAATAATTCCCCCTCACGGAATGATTTAAAGTCAACCTGAATATTTCCAAAAGAAAGTTTTGCGAGGCGCTCTTTCACTAGTTCATGAACGACAACATCGTCATCGATAATAGCAATATGAATATTACTCTTCGAACTATTTACAGTTAATCCCTTTCCCTCATATAAACAAACTTGACTGCGCCCTTGCTCTTTGGCATTGTACAAAGCGATATCTGCTCTTTTTACATATTCGTCAATATGCGTTTGTGGGTTGGCTATTTCAACAACGCCAGCTGAAAACGTAACATTTAATTCGGCACCATCTTCTGAGAAGAATGACACTGCCGAGAAATCCTCTAATAAACGATTAACAAAAAGTTTTGCATCTGCTTTCTTCGTATGTGGTAAGAGCAATATAAATTCTTCTCCACCATAGCGAATTAAATAATCCGATGTACGTTTACTCGATAGAACAAATTGCGCAAATCCTTTTAGGACAACATCTCCAATATGGTGCCCATACGTATCATTAACCTTTTTGAAATGATCTAAATCGATCACAACTAGTGATAAAACTTCTTTCGTTCTATTTAATTCAAACAAATAGCGGTTAAGCTCTAGCTTTAAAAACTTTCGGTTAAAGGCTCCTGTCAATTCATCAATCAGAACCGCATTACTAACTATATCTTTATATTTAATTCGATTTTCGACTCTAACCATTAATTCATCAAACGAAAAAGGTTTAGCAATAAAATCAACTGCCCCTTGCTTGTACCCTCTTATTCTCGTTTCTTTATTATCCTCAGAGCTTAGTAAAATGATTGGAATAAAATACGATTGTGACTTTTCCAAAATTGTTGTAAATAATTTAAATCCATGATGATCTTGTAAGTGTATATCCAATAAAATTATGTCAGGTTTATGATCATAAAAAAGCTTTAATGCTTTATCTGCTGTAACTGCCGCTAATACCATATAACCTTCTTTCTCAAAGTTCCCTTTGAGAAAATTCACCATTGTTATATCGTCATCAATAAGAAGGATTAGCTTATCATTGTCAGTGACTTTTTCTATTTCTTCTCTCTCTATTTTGATTTCAGTTTGATTTCCGTTATGTTTAACCAAAAACTGGAGGAATAACCGCCACTCTTCATTAGACCAAGTACGTTCTCCCGTCTCACTAATCTCTTTAAGTTTTTTTTCAGATTCAATAGAAATATCTAATAACCCAATTGTGGCCGCTGTTCCTTTTATAGTATGTAGGAAGCGGAAAAGATTCGCTTCACTGACAACGCCTTTTTCTTCCCATTGCTTTAAAGTATTTTGCATTCTTTCCAGAAACAACTTTTGATACTTTTCCATTTACTACACCTCAAATCTATTCGACAAAAAATTTATCTATATACCATTTTACAACCGTTACGATACATGTCCAATTTAAGTACCCTAAAATCACATAGAAAAAACTGGTTCCTTTTAATTTTCCTCTTAAAAACGGTGAATTGGTGAAGTTGTTTTACTTGAGTCACACATACCTAAGGGCTAGAAGATTAGGAAATGGAGCTAGTAATAAATTCGTTAAACTTAATTATCATTTTTAAACTATCAGTATTTTTGTTATTATTATATTATCGGCTGAAAATGTATTAATTGAAGGACCTTATAGTCCTCACGTTACAGCTATAGCATTCCTTAAGGAGTTCCTAATTATGGATCAAATCAATTTATTTCCATTACTTTTATCGTTTAGAGTTGCCTTAACAGCAACTCTTTTCACTATTCTTATCGGCTTACCTATTGCCTTTTTTTTAAGTCGTTCCAAAAGTAAGTTTGCTGACCTTTTAGATACTTTGATTACACTACCAATAGTTCTTCCACCAACAGTTCTTGGATATTATTTACTCGTTCTACTTGGGAGGCAAAGCGGCATTGGTAGATTTCTTGAAGAAAATTTTAATATTAGGATCGTCTTTACACCAACTGGGGCAGTTATTGCGGCAATGATTGTCTCTATTCCATTCCTAATAAAGTCTGCAAAAGCCGCTTTTGAAAACATTGACACTAATATCGTTAATGTGGCGAGAGTATTGGGTAGATCCGAATTTAATATTTTTCTAACTATTATAATCCCACTAGCGTGGCGGGGAATCGTTGCCGGAATTACACTCGGGTTCGCTAGAGCTCTCGGTGATTTTGGGACAACTTTAATGGTTGCCGGTAGTATACCTAATAAAACAATGACAATGCCTATTGCTATTTACGATGCCTTACTTGCTGGCAATCGTGAATTAGCAAATTTACTTGTAATCATTATGACCATTGTTGCTGTTACAGTGCTTTTTACTATCAACCGACTCGAGAAAAAAGTTTCGAAAAGGGGGCCAAGTTAATGCTGAACGTTGATATTAAAAAAACACTCGGCAACTTTCAACTTAATGTTCAGTTTAATGTAGAAAGGGGCATCGTCGGCATCTTAGGCCCTTCAGGTTGCGGAAAAAGTTTAACTTTACAAGCGATTGCCGGCTTATTAAAGCCAGACTCTGGGAGAATTTCGATTGGAGATCGTCTTTTATTTGATAACGAAAAAAATATAAATGTTCCAACTAGGGCTCGGAAAATCGGCTATGTTTTTCAAAATTATGCGCTTTTCCCCCATCTTTCTGTAGCAGAAAATATCAGTTATGGGCTAAAGGGACAAACAAAACTAGATAGACAAAGAAAGGTTACAGAGATGCTCCAAGTTGTTCAATTATCCGGACTAGACAACCGTTATCCAGACGAACTATCTGGTGGCCAGCAGCAACGCGTAGCTTTAGCAAGGACATTGGTAACGAAACCAGATATCCTATTATTAGATGAACCATTCTCTGCTCTAGATCAGCACGTGAAAAAGCGACTAGAACTAGAGTTATTGGATATTATAAAACAAAATTTCGCTGGTGTTGTTCTCTTTGTGACTCACAATATTGAAGAGGCCTATCGTCTTTGTGATCATATTTGTTTATACGATCGGGGCGCGAACATTCAGTATGGAAAAAAAGAGGATGTACTGCAATATCCCGTCAGTATAGCTGCTGCACAAATAGTAGGTTGTGAAAATATCTATAAAATAGATACCTTCAATGCGACTTCTATCATAATAAATGGACTGGAGCTTCATGTAGGAAGATCTGTTCAACCTGAAAAAAAGCATGTTGGCATTCACAGCTATGATGTCACCTTTGTCCCTCGAACAAATAGTACAAACACATTTGACTATTCAATCACTAGCATTATTGAAGGTATTAATCACACAACTATTTCAGTGACATTCAATAGTCTTACTGTTAAAGTAAATGTACAAAAAAATGCTGTATCCGAGATCTGTAAAGGAGATTTAATGCTTTATCTCCCTCCTGAAAAGATGTTTTTGATGGGGTGATAAAGGCCCCCCCCTAATTCATTGCCATTCCCTAATGTTAGGCTTTATGATACCAATGGTTCAAATATATCAAATTAATTTATACTACGAACGCTGTCATTAAAAGTTATTTGGATATACTGTATATATTAAATTTAAGAGCGGTGATGGATATGTTAGAAGATACAGGGGAAAGAATGATCCCTAAAAATATGAAGGCAATGAATGGCTCATTGCTAGAGCATTGTGCTAGATACTATTTTTCTACCCCCTATGCCAATGGGCGTGTCTTAGATATTGCCTGCGGGACTGGTTACGGTGCACAAATGGTTGCCAAAGACCGCAAACACGTAATTGAGGAAATTATCGGTGTTGATCTTGATGATGCGACACTTAAATATGCAAAACAACATTATTACCACCCGCTAATAACCTTCCTAAAAGGTGATGTTTTAGATCGTAAACTCCCGGAGAAATTAGGAACATTTGATACAATTTTAAGCTTCGAGACGATTGAGCATGTGGCCGATGACGAGCTTTTTGTTCAAAATATGTACAAGCTTTTAAATCCAGGTGGGAAGTTAGTTATCTCGACTCCTTTTGGTGATGGTAGAGGAATTTCATGTGGACAACCTTTTCACGTTCATCAACTAACAAAAGAAGAATTTTCAAACCTCTTTAAAGGTTTTTCAAAAGTAGAAATGTATTACCAACGCGGCGTTACAATTGAACCACCTAGAGAAGGTGTATATTACCCTATCGGAGTGGCTGTTTGTGAAAAATAGAGAAAAGGCTGGCCAAAAAGTACAGTAGTCATCTCCTCTACTATCGATCGATTGTGTACAAGTATACACTTCCATCATTGTAGACGAGGTTCTCTGACATTTATGGACAGCCTCTTTCTATTTATTGAAATTGTTTTTTGTTGATTATAGATTTTAGGAATAAGACAATTCCCTTTTTGAATTTATTTATAGTGGTAAGAAAAAAGGAGGATTGATAAAGATGTTTTATCATATTAAAGAATTACAATACCGCGCAAAACCAGAAAGACCTGACCCGGTTTTCGCTAGGAAACTTCAGGAAATCCTTGGTGGCCAATTTGGTGAGATATCAGTAGCTCTCCAGTACTTATTTCAAGGCTGGAGTTTTCGCGGTGATGAGAAATATCGTGATCTTCTGATGGATACGGGAACAGAAGAACTTGCTCATATTGAAATGCTGGCAACAATGATTGCTCGCCTTCTCGATGGTGCCCCTGTTGGTGATCTTGAAGATGCAGCAAAAGATCCAGTAATTGGAGCTATACTAGGTGGGATGAATCCGCAGCATGCAATTGTTTCTGGGTTAGGAGCCATGCCTGCCGATAGCGTTGGCAACCCTTGGACAGCAAGTTACATTAATGCAAGTGGTAATTTACTAGCTGACTTTCGCATGAATTTAACATACGAATCTCAAGGGCGTCTCCAAGCTGTTCGTCTTTATGAAATGACTAACGACCGTGGTGTCAAGGATATGCTCTCATGGTTAATTGCTAGAGATACAATGCACCAAAATATGTGGATAGCTGCGATTGCCGAACTAGAGGCACAAGAAAACGTTGTTGTACCTAGTACATTCCCACGGAACTTAGAAAAACAAGAAGTCTCTTATGCATTCTTTAACCTATCAAGAGGCGAGGAAAGCAGTCAAGGACGCTGGGCAAGTGGTCCAAGTATGGATAGAATGGGTCAATTTGCGTATATTGCAGAACCATACCCTTTTGGAAAAAAACCAAAGTTAAACCCACCACCGCCATATACACATAATACTATGCTTCCTAAAACCCCTCGTCATGACCCTCCAAGTATGTATTAAATATAATTGAACAAGAACAACTGGGTTGATAACCGCTCCAGTTGTTCTTTTCTATGGAAGTTCACTTATCAAAAGTAAATCATGCACCACCATCTCTAATTTAAAAGTCGCCAGCTAACATTCTCTTCGCTTAAAACTCTCACGAATTTCAAATTGTTGTTCAAGGAACTCCAACGAGTTAATGCTCAAACACTTTTTACACATACAAATCCAAAAATTATAATTTCATTGGTCATGTGAAATGATAAGGACTGTCACACAAAAAACTATATATAAAGAGGGTTTAAACGACGATGGATAAAGAAATGGAATACGGTAAAGATTATAAATTTATTCCAGCAACATCAATAGGAAGTGGCGTTACTCATGTTGTCGCAAGCGATATAATATCACATACATTGCAAATTGTGAATATTTGTATTGTCGGAAGTGCACATGAATGGGTTTTAGTAGATGCAGGCATGCCTAACTCTGCTGAGGAGATTATTGCAGTAACAGAGGAGCGTTTTGGAAAAGGGAGTTGTCCAAAAGCAATTGTTTTAACACACGGACATTTTGATCATGTTGGTGCAATTATCGAATTAATTGAACATTGGAACGCGCCTGTTTATGCTCATGAATTAGAAATTCGATATTTAACAGGGAAGCTTGATTATCCAAAACCAGATCCTTCAGTCGAAGGCGGCTTAGTTGCAAAAATCTCAGCCATGTTTCCAAACAAGGCCATTAATATTGGCCAACATGTTCAACAACTACCTAATGATGGTACTGTTCCCGGTATGCCTCATTGGAAATGGCTTCACACTCCAGGCCATACACCTGGACATATCTCTCTTTTTAGAGAAAACGATCGAATTTTAATTGCTGGTGATGCCTTTGTTACCGTTAGATCAGATTCTCTTTATAAAGTCATCACACAAGAGCTAGAAATGAGTGGCCCACCTAGATATTTTACAACCGATTGGCAAGCAGCATGGCAATCCGTAAAAAATTTGGCCGCATTAAACCCAGCTATTGCTGTAACTGGACATGGGCTTCCGATAGAAGGTGAATTACTAACCGAAAGTTTAGGAAATTTGGCAAATCATTTTGATGAAATTGCTATTCCTGATCATGGGATTTATGTTGATAAAAGGCTTCATTAAATGTTTTTCTCTTTCAGGAAGAACTACCAGTTTTAATTGATCATTCCTTCATTACAATATGGTTTCTACTGAAGTGATTTGTAAAAATGAGCCCTTCCCGAAAACAAAGTATCAGTCACCTCGTCTACTACATATAGATGGAGTACAGACCTAGACTTCTAGCATGTCGAGGTGCACTGACACTTATGGGATAGGCTCTTTTAATTTTGCAGTATAATATCTACTTAGCTATCTACGCCCTCTTTTTTTTGCTGCTAACAAGCGTTTCATCGTTTCCTGTGTATCTACACTAGACTCAGTCGATTCTTTTGAGGAATTTTGGGTGTCTACTGCAGTTTTTGTTCTGCTAGTATGATCAAGCTCTTTGGGCGAGGCTTCGGATTTAATTGTATCTTCTTTATCTACATTCTTACGATTTTTTACTTGACGCTTGATCTTTGGAATAGCCTCTGACCTCCCACTGCTTATCTTGCTTTTACTAAATATTCCACTTAGTTTTGGTACTCCGAATCTACGAAGTGCTACTTCTAAAAAGAATAGTAAAAATGCAAACAAAATAAGTAAATGAGCAATCGGTTGTCGTGAAATAGGACGTTCCACTAATGGACGAAATGCGTCTGCCGCATGGTCTAAAGTAGAACCACCACCGACGCTAGACAACGCTTCTAAAAAGGACTCATTTGTCGGCTTCATTCGATACTCTTCGGGATAGGCCACAGTAATTCCAGTTTGAAAAACAGGCGACTGCTGTAAATCAGTAAGCTGTACATAATGCATGCCTTCATCGCCATCAAAGGAAACTTCATACTCCCCTGGGGCCGTCATTCGAATATTAGAATCTATCACTTGCCCTGTTTCATTGACAATCGTAGCAGCTAACGGGCGTGACTGATTTTCCTCGGTAGTAAAGGTTAAAACACTTGTTGTTCCCTCACGCTTTTGTGAGACTTCAAAGGGGTCCTGTACGTCCGCTGGAAAGGTCCAAGTGACAACATCATTCCATAGGCTTGCCCAATTTTCCCAAGCTGCCCATTGACCTGACCACACCCCCTCAACATCAGAGGTCCAAGCAACGGTTTTCCCTAGTCCATATTGCCAACGAGATAACACCGGGTCATCTTTCGCACTCGTCAAAACATTCGTCGCTCTTCCCTTTGGAGTTGTTGCAATATACGCGTTCAACTGTGGAACACCACTTGTAAAATGTGCCACCCATTCTGTCATAGAACTCACATTTGGAAAGAATGGCTCATCCTCTATATATGTCCGAGTAGTAAGCATCGTTTCTCGCGATAAAATACTCGGGATTGTCGTTTCATCATAAACAGAGTAAAACCTACCTGTTCCATATTCCGCTAATAATTCTAATAAATAATGATCTGCACCATCGCCTACTGCAACGGTTGATAGCGTAATATTATCTGCTTCTCGCCCGCCTTCTATTAATGCTTGGTAATCTCCACTTTCAGGAGATTGCCCATCCGTTAGCATAATAATATGTTTTCGTTGTAACTCTAGCGGTGCTAGCTGTGCGTAAGCTTCTGCTAAGCCTGGGTAGATATCGGTACCGCCCCCTGCAGTAATTCCCAATATTTTTTCTGCGACATCTCTACTATTCGTCATCTTTTCTGTCTCAACGATTTGCCACGTGCGATCATCAAAAGCTATAACCCCAACCGTATCTCCTGAACGTAGCAATTCAACAGATCTGGCTGCAGCTTCTTTCGCCAACTCCAATCGCAACCCCATCATACTACCAGAACGATCAATAACAAAGATGAGACCTAGTGAAGGTAACTCCTCTTCACTTTTGATTTCCATGTCGACTGGAAGAATTCTCTCAATTGGCGTATCCTTATAGCCTCCTAAGGCAAAGCTTTCATGGCCACCAGTCATGATAAAGCCGACACCGAAATCTCTTACCGCCTTTTCGATTAATTCCATCTGCTTCTCGGCCATCCGCATTGCTGACACATTACTGAAAATAATTGCTTCATATTGAAGATAACCGTTTAGTTCCGTTGGCAAAAAATCTGGAGTAATTCGATTTATTTCTATCCCTGTAGTAAGTAGAGCATCATATAATGCATTTGCCTTTTTTCCATTACCTTCAACAAGTAATACGCTTGGAGTTCCAGTAACGACCGTCATTGCAGATAGCTGATTGTTTTGGGGAATACTATCCCCATCTGTAAGTACCTCAGCCCGAAAACGAAGCATTCCGCTATCGCTGATTGGGTATTTAAAACGAAGCGAATTTATACCTTGCTTTAGTTGAACACTGTCTTGAACTATTGTCTCATTATTTAAGGAAATCCTTATTGTCGACTCAGTTTCTTCTGTACTATATACTGAAAGTGACAACGACGCTTGTTCTCCTTTATACATTTGACGAGGTACAACAAATTCTTGGAAAGAAACATCCTTTATCTGCTCTTTGTAAAATGGGACAACATCTACCGTAATTCCTTGTACTTTAACAAAACTTGCTTGTTGTAGCGCGTCTCCTAATGTTTCATTTCCATCACTTAAAACGACAATCCTACCAGACCCTTCTCTTGCTAATAAGCTTGATGCGACTTGTATCCCAGCTTCCAAGTTCGTAAAATCAGTATTTACTTGGCTCCAATCACTGCTGAAACTCGACTGTGTGCCAATCATGCGCTCAATTGTAGCATCTCTTCCAACTGAAACAATGGCAAATGAATCATCTACATCTTTCGCTGCAACAGCTTCCCGAATAAAGGTTGTCATTTCAGAATTCATACTATCAATTGAGTCGGATCTATCCAGTACAAATACGGTATGAACATTTTTCGTTGTAAAAACTAGGTTAGGAAAGGATAGAGCAGTCACAATTAACAAAACAATAATCACTCTAAAAGAAACAATGACATTTCTTTCTCTTTTTGTTAATTGAACCTTTGTACGTATAAACAATACCACTAGTAATAATGCTGGTATGATTAATAACAAATAAAGAGGTTGTTCAAGCTCGAATCCCACGTCTATACACCTCCCATTCCACTAACAATAGTACGAAGGCAATCAAAAGAAGCCAAGTCCACCATTCATGTTGGACTGTACCAGCTGTCAAATTCGTTTCTTTTCCTAGTTTTGAAAAAGATTCATGAGCAATTGTCTCTTTTTCTCTCTCATCTAAAGTAACTGCGAAGTACTTCTTTTGTCCTTCACTATTTGACAAAAAGTACAATCCTGGTTTTACAGGAGACTGAAAAATATCGCTTTCACGATCAATCGTAGTAATAACGTTCTCCAATTCATCGAGTACCTTATACGGACCTACCGTTTCCAACTGTAACGACCGTTTTTCATTTGGCTTGAAATAACCTAAGTGAAAAGACTCTCCCTTTAAAAACTCCAACGTATGGTAAACAAAAATAGGAAAACTAAAGTGAAGAGGCCAGTCTGAGTCTTGGATATCAAATAAAATTTGAACGTATGGCCGTCCGTTCTCCCAACCCTTTTGAATTAGTGGCACAACTCCACTCGCCATAACCGTATCTACCATTCCTGAATTCTGTAGTCGTTGTCGCCTAGCTTGACTAATATAAATTTCGTCTATATCAGCATAGTTAAAAAGCTCTTCGCTATCCTTCACTTCAACCTTTTTCTCCAAAGCAATAATCTCATCCTCACGAGATGCTAATACGAAGAATGGTCTATCAATCGACTTAACGTCCTCCGCACTCGAAACAACTACTATACTATCTTTTTTAAACTGATCAATTTCCTCTAAGTTTTTTGCTTGGATCATATCGTTCCCAAGATGGATAAATACTTTATGTAAAAACGGATTGATATCTCCTATTAGATACAGAATTGGCTTTGCCTCCGTTGACGAAAATGAATAGGCAATATTATCTAATGGATAAATATCTTCATCTACTATTTTCACCGTATAATAGCTAGCACTCGGTAACTCTTCTACAGTAACATAGGCTTGATTATCTGCTGCAATTGTTACAGATTGCGTGTGAACCAGTTCACCGTCCGCTGTAAATTGGATAGTAGTCTGTTGCTCTTGACTACTATCATTTCTTAAAGTAACAACACCAGTGGCTTGTTCACGAGATGTATTCACGCCAAAAGTCAAAATTGATAAATTTTTGTCATTATAGGCTGCGATATTAATAGCATGAAAAGGTGAATTGATTTGGCTTTCTATCCAATGCTCTTCGGTAATTTGATCACTAAAAACATAAATACTTGAGGATTGTTGTTCACTTAGTGCCTTAGCCAAGGACAAAGCTCGCTGAATTTCGCCGTACTCATAGGTCATACTTATGCCCTCTATGGCATCCTTGATTACTCGTAGGTCTAATTCCTGGTTAACTGTTAAAATTGGTGTCGCGCTGATAGTAATAATACTTACCGTTTGATTACGCGAACGCTTTTCTAACAGTTTGATCATTTCTTGCTTCGCCTGCTCAAATCTGGTTGTTCCATCTTCGTCAACCATTGCCATCATAGAAGCAGAGCTATCTAATAACATAATTATATGGTCACCTGCGATGCCTTCCTTAGTGAAAAATGGTCGCGTAAGAGCAAGCATTAAGAATAAAAGAAGTAAAATTTGGAGTAACAAAAGGAGCTGTCTCTGTAGCTTCTTCCACCACTTTGTTGCCTGCCATTCATTCATGACTTGATCCCAAAGTATATTCGAAGAAATAACTTGTTCAGTATATTGTTTTCTGAACATATAAAAAAGGACGAGTCCACCTATAAAAATAGAAAGTCCTAAAAAAGCGGGAATCAGTAATCCCATTTCTGTCACCTACTTCCATTAAGAAAAAGCGCAAGGCGCCTGAAGCTAGACATGGTTAGAAAAGCGCAAATCCACGCTATGCCAACCAGCCTTTTTTTCTCATCTCCAAAAAAAGGATATCATCAAGAGATTGACCTGAGCTTACTCGTACATAACCAATCCCTCGTTCGCTGCACTGTTTTTCAAGGGATAGACAATGTTCTCGCAATCGTTCCCTATAATGTTGAAGCACCTGCCGATTAACACTCACTTGAACGATGTCACTATCGTTTTCAACATCAATTAGCTTTACATCACCAGAGATTACTGGATTTAGTTCTCTTTCACTAAGAAGATGGACAAGCCGAAGCTGTTGATGTGATTGCACAACTCTCAGTTGGTTTATCATTACATCCACTGGTTCAAGACAATCACTAACCAAAAAACTTAACATCGACTTTCGTTGTCGATACTGCGGCAACTTTTCAAAAAAATTGATATTGTTTGTTGGATCATATGTCTGAATTTGTTGAACCATTTCATTGGAAAATACGACCCCCTTTTTATGTAAGAAGGGAACATTATCAGGGGAAACAGGGATAATTGACACCCTGTCATCATTAGCTAGTCCTATGTGAGCAATAGCTGCAACTAAAGCTTTTGCAGCCTGCCATTTTTCTTTCTCTAATCCCATAGAAGAGGAACAGTCTAAATAAATCGTTAACGACAATTCCTGCTCATCTAAAAATCTCTTAATATAATGCCGATGTGTTCTAGCATATACGTTCCAGTCAATTTGCCGAACATCATCGCCAGGCTGATATGGTCTAAAATCTGAAAAATCTAATGAGCTCCCAAACATTTTTGAGCGACGGCTCCCCTTCTGGATGCCTCGTTTCATCTGTGATGTTTGCCATTGGTAACGTCCTAATCTTATTCGTAAATCTGATGATAGTAGCATTGTCATACAGTCTCGGCAACAGATACTGCTTCAATCGCTGCTTCAATCAGCTTATCCGTTGAGATACCCATTGCTTCCCCTTCGAAGTTTAAGAATAAGCGATGACGTAGTACTGGTAATGCTGCTTGCTTAAGGTCACCAATGGAAACGTGATAGCGACCCTTCATTAACGCACGCACCTTCGCTATTTTAATTAGGCTTTGTAAACCACGTGGGCCCGATCCAAAACGCACATAAGAACGAATAGGATCTGGTGCTAGTTCATTGTCGGCGTGAGTCGCCATTACTAGATTAATAGCGAAGTCTAGAATATCCTCAGCCACAAGAATTTTTTTCGCTAAGCTTTGAATTGCAATGACATCAGAACTATTCATAAGCGCCTTTATCTCCTGATGTTCATTTGTCACGGTTCGCTCAATGATCGTTTTTAATTCTCCTTTTGTAGGATAAGCGACATTAATTTTACATAAAAAACGATCCATTTGAGCCTCTGGCAAAGGATAAGTCCCCTCTAGATCAACAGGATTTTGTGTTGCAAGCACAAAAAATGGTGCTGGCAAATCATGAGTTTCTCCTATGACTGTTACAGTCTGTTCCCCCATTGCTTCGAGTAGAGCACTTTGAGTTTTTGGTGTCGCTCTATTAATCTCATCTGCTAGGACAATATTTGAAAAAACAGGTCCCTGATGAAAGGTGAACTGCTGTTTTCCTTGATCATTTGGTTCAATCATCATTGTTCCAGTAATATCGGCGGGCATCAGATCCGGTGTAAATTGGATTCTTGAGAAACTTAAATCCATCGCCTCTGAAATGGTACGAATCATCATTGTTTTCCCTACACCTGGAAGCCCTTCTAATAAGGCATGACCGCCTGCAAACATCGACCATATGATTTGATTAATGACGTCCTCCTGTCCGACAATAAAGGTCTGAATAGCTCGTTTTGTTACTTGTAGCTGTTCACGCGCTTGTTGAAATTGTGATTCTTCCACGTCTTTCACTCCTGTTCAGTATTAAGTTGACTAAAGTAATCACGGACAACCCCTTCTAAATGGCGCGGGAGCTGCATGCGATTCATACTATCTCGATAGCTTGCTTCGTAGTGACCAATAACTTCTTGAAATGGTCTTGTAGAACCTCTTAAGACAGGAGCTGAATCTGATTGTTGCTTCTCACCGCTACCGGAACCGAGCTCTCCTTGATCTATTTCTAATTTCGTTTCTGATTGTAGTCTATCAGGTACTGTGACTAATTCTCGTGACCCTTGGCCTGTTCCTGCACCTTGACCACCTGCACCAGATCCTTGTCCGCCATTTCCTGTGCCACTGCCACTCCCTTGTCCTTGTCCTGATCCACTACCATTTTCTCCGGAACCTTGATTAGCGCCTTCTCCACCTTCATTACCTGTACCAGAACCTTGTTGATCGGAGGGGGTCCCATTAGAAGGTGATGAAGGTTGCATTTGTGGTCTTGAAAAAGATAGTGATGGGTTTGCCTGAAGCCCAGCGTTAGACATACTAGAATTCAATGACATAGCTGATTGCTGCAATTGCTGCTGCAACTGAGTAAGTGATTCTAAATCAAGGCTAGCCTCCATTAACTCTGCGAGATATTCCTCTAACTGTTCTAAAAGTTTTGCAAGATCTTCTGCTGTTAATTCTTCAACTGATCCAAGCTCATTTCCAGTCAAGTCCGCTATAGCATCAAGAAGCGCTTGCTTCTGTTCCTCAGTAAGCTCAATCCCTTTCAATGCTTCTAACGTTTCCTGGAGGGCAGCTTCATTTAATTCCTTTAGCGCCTTTGCTAACTCATTCATGTCTGTATAATCAAACTTCTCTGTTAGTAATTGAAGCTGCTGTTCTTTCAATTCTAGTTCTAGCTTCATTTCTTCCAACAACGCCTCCGTTAGGAGAAGTTCTTTTAACGCTTCCTCTGCAGTTTCTACTTCTTTTAGCTGTTCTTGTAACTGCTCGAGCTTTTCTTTTAACTCCTCATTTTCATGTTCGTTCGCTTTTTCTTCCAGCTCTGCCAATTCTTCTTTTAACTCTTCGATTAACTCCTTATTTGTTTGTAGACTTTCTGCAGCTACCATTGGCTCACTTGGATACAAAAATGAGAGAACGGCTCCGCAAAAAAGAAGAGCTGCGATACTTAACTCTTTCCAATGAAAGAGATACTTCTGCTTCAGAAAAATTTGTTGTTTCGTTTTCTTCATTAATGCTATAGTCTCAATTCTTTGTAATTTCGCTAAATAGCTTGAATCAGTCAAAAACGAAAACGCCGTAACAACACGGTTCTCCTTTACTTCGCCATCAAATATGAGAGTGGCAGACTTCGTTGTCGGCCTTTTTTGATACCAATAAGCGAATACCGCAGCGAATGCCACAACCGAAACGATCACTAGCCAGAAGTGTATACGGGTAATTATCACCCAACGAGCAAGCATTGTTACCGTAAAAACAGATGAAGCAATATAGAAAAGAGCGTATTGAAAAAAACGAAAAAAATGGTATTTCATTAGATTTCTCTTCACTTCACTGACTAACTTTAGAAATTGACCCTTCTCGTCCACTGCTACTCACCCCTCGTCTATTAAGCTTCAATCAACATTATCCAAATTAAACATTAATCCACTTTTGGATATGCTTTTGAGCGCATTCTCGGACGTAGTTTCCGAATTGCTAATGCCAACGAAAGAACGATCACCGTACCGTAAACACTAAAAAAGATGATCCATGGTGAAAAAGAAAAGCCTGATAATTCCTGAAAATGAGCGATTGCTGATTCTTCAAATAAAGTAAAAAACATTATTGGGATATTTACTGATGCTAAGATAAATGGCCAAATGTAATCCTGTCCTTGACTTTGGAATGAATAACTAAAGTTAGTTACCATTAACGTTATCACTGCTAAGCCACCTGTCAAAAAAAATGCAATACTATAGGTTGTAACCATAGAAATAATGGTTCTTTGAATTAGTGTTGAAGCTAAAATGCCGATACTTCCAATCACGAGCATTGTAAACGCATATAGACTAAAGCTTGCTAGTACACTCGAAGGAGAAATTCCTCCATACAAGAAAATAATCATATATAACGGCGCTGATCCAAAGACGATTAATAGCAAAAATGCTAGTGATGATATTAGTTTACTAAAAATGATTGAACTAGATGATTGTGCAGTCGTTAATAAGATTGGTAGCGTTTGACGCTCCCTTTCACTGCTAATAATTCCTCCTGTTAATCCCGGCGTGATAAAGATGACAAGGGCTAGCTGAAGCATACTTATTAATAAAAACATCGCCCTACTTTCTTCAGGACGGAACGTACCCATGGAATCAAAGTTTAATGTTAGACCTATAAAGCCTAGCGATATAATACCTAGTATTAATATATATGAAGCAATGCCAATAAAACTTTTCATAGAACGAAAGCGAAGTCTAATCTCTTTATTTAAGACGGGATTTAAAAGCAACGATTTCACGCTTATTCAACTCCTTTCGTTATTTCCATAAAGACATCCTCAAGATTTTTCTCGATAGGTTTAAAGCTTAATAGTGGGATATCTGCTAGTACAGCCTTTTTAATTAACATTTGCTGGCTATCATCAGAACCGCGGTAACCAAACTGTATCGTTCCATTTTCTAGAACATGAATATTTATGACGTCCGGATCATCTTCAAAGAAACGAACTGTTCGTTCCACATCGCTACTAACGGTCATCGTAATCACCTTTTGTTGTTGAAGTTCCATTTGTATTTGCGAAACAGAACCTGTTGCCATAAGCTTACCGTTATCAATGACACCAATTTCATCACACATTTCTGATAGCTCCGGTAAAATGTGAGAGGAGATAATAATTGTTTTTCCCATCGTCTTAAGTTCTTTTAAAATCTCTCTCATTTCTACACGGGCTCTTGGATCAAGCCCTGATGCAGGCTCATCAAGTATCAATACTTTTGGATCATGTATTAACGAACGAGCAAGACATAATCGTTGTTTCATCCCTCTCGAGAGCAAATCAACATACGAATCTCGCTTATGACTAAGATTTACAAGTTCAAGAAGTTGTGGAATTACTTCAGCACGTTCATAAGCAGTTAACCCATAACTCGCACCATAAAAATTTAAATATTCCTCAGCTTTAAACTGATCGTACACGCCAAAGAAATCAGGCATATAGCCAATGAACCGCCTTACCTTTGCCGATTCTTTTGTAACATCAAGTCCATTAATATATGCAGTGCCATAAGTAGGGGACATCAGTGTTGCTAATATTTGAAATGTCGTAGACTTGCCTGCACCATTTTGACCAACAAATCCATAAACTGTTCCTTCAGCAATAGATAGATTTAAGTCATCTAGCGCTGTAAATGATCCATATTTTTTTGTTAGATTTACCGTCTCGATCATTTATTAAGCTCCCCTTTCAATGACACTTCTGGTACTTGGAGTTGATCAGGCATGTCATTCTTTTCGACCTGGATCATGATATTACCGTATTCGCCTATATAGTTTTCTGGATTATTAAATGTATTTGTATCATTTAACGACTCATACGTTTCATCTTTATGGTTAAAAATCTCAAAGTCTAAAATCTCTTGATTTCGAAGTTTAATATTCAACTCAGTGAACTTGGTTTTTTCGTCCATCATTTCTTCAGGAACTGTGTAGCTAAATTCGAAAACCCCTGCAGAGGCATACACAGTACGCCCTCCCCTTTCAAGTTCCATTGCATCTAAATAGCCATTACCTTCAACCATATATACATATGGTTGAAGGTCATCTGTGTTTAGTGCAAAAGGTCCACCAAACGCATCCTTTATGTCGAGAGATTGAACAATAATATTTAATCGATCAACAAGTGAGTCCTTTTTCTCGAGAGATGCTTGTAATAATTCATCTTTCGTCAGACCAACAAGCGCTGGCTTTCCTCTAGAAAACATATTTAGGTCATGTAGAGAATAAAGTAAATCTTCTCGGCGACGCTCTGTTATATCTTTTGATTGACTATGGCTGTTTCGCCATGATGGTGTAGTAAGAATAGAGCCTTTTAATTCAAAAGCGACATCAATTGTTTCTCCTGGGCCAATTGAACCGAGAGAAATTTCTTGCCGTCCTGACAACAGTAACATCTCATCGAAGCTAAGCTCTGTTTTATTCGTTAACGTTCCTGTTACTTGTTTTTCAACTACCTTAATATCCAATTCGAAGTTTCCAATATTTAGCTCCGTAATTGGACCAGATACGTTGCGAATTGACCAATATTCAACATCTTTAAATAAGATATCAATTTGATCTCCTTGATTACGTATCCCTGCATTTCCTTCATAACCGTCCCTAGAGTGATTATTACTAGTCGGAAATGGAGCAAAATTTCCTGTCGCTACATTAATCGTATAATTACCACTTCGATTGCTCAATAACGCAATACTACCAAACCCTTGGCCAAATCCTTGCTCATCTAATTGTAAGATTGTCACTTCATTGATTTGTGATTGAGCAATACGGTCTTTTCCACCGAGTACAAATACTCCTGCACAAATAAGCACTGAAATCGTCGGTAAAATCCACCAAGAATGCTCCCTCTTGTCAATTTTCCGAAGAATAAAATAGATCGTCGGAAAAATAAAGAGTACATATAAAATAAAAACAATGACTAGTGTAGAAAAGGGCAAGAAAGATGAAGGGAACAAACTTGTTGCGTTCCCAAGGCCCCATGATAATCGATCATAAATTGAGTCATAATAAATATTCGAATTTTGCATAGAAGGTTGCACTCGATCTGACCAATATGAGGCTGCTTTATCCCAAGCCGCAAAAGTTTGTGCACTAGGTGAAAACGCAAGTTGAATTACTTCCCCCCTACCATAAGCACGCGTTGTAATGACAGGAGTACCTTCTTTTGTTTTTTGCAGTACTTGAGCATTTTCTGCGAGTGTTCCAGTAATCAGTTCGACAGTCTCTGTCGGGTACTCACGTTCATCTTTCATGTTAAAAAACTCGGTCGATACATTCACTGTTTTAAGATCTTTTCCCATTGGTAAAAGAGTTGATAGTTGACCAAGCTTCTGTGAGATACCAAGATCTCCTCCAACAATAAGCACACCACCATTTGATAGCCACGACTTCAGCGCATCTTGTTGATCATTAGATAAATCCGTCAGTGCAACTTGATCAATGACGATAAACTCAAACATACTCAACCCAATTGGTTCAGTAGGAACTTTAGCAGCGTCTATTTGAATAGGAATATATGAGTTCCCATATTGTTGCCTTTTAACTGTTTTTAAAAAATTAAAAACATCTACTTGGTTAGTAAACAAGCCAACCAATACATCCTCCTCGTTATACATACGAGGTGTTAACTTAGTCGTTCCACCTAACTTTACTTCCTTGCCGTCCTGCCAGCCCCCTTCATAAAATCGAATGTTTTGAGGGCTATTATTCGGGCTTCCATAGTATTGCATATCACTATGCCCAGGTAAACTAAGCCTAATCGTTTTTTCACTGTTTGCTGCTATATCCACAGGAGTAATAATATTACCGAGGTTTGAATTCCAACCTGGTGAAACAGAAATGACCAATTCTCCGGAAATATCAGCTCCATTATTTATTAGTGTAATTTCAATTGGAAATCCTTGATGGCGCTTAATTTTATTATCAAACCCAATCTCTGTTGATACGGTAAGGCGTTCCTTTGCATCCGCAAATGATGGCTGTAAAGGAAAAATAAATGTAAAACAAATTGTAAACAAGAATAATAGTTTCATTGCTTTATGTACCATACTCTACCCTGCTCTCTTTAATTTTGTAAGTTACCGATATGTACTAACGCGGCGTTGCTCAATGTTTTTTACCTGTCATTGATCATAGATTCTGCCATATAAATATGAACTAAAACATCCATTAAAATGTAGTAGTTTAAATCTACCATATTTTACAATATTATGTGAGTATTTTTTTCTGTATTTTCCAATGTTATCTATAAAAATAGGTTTACTATAATAGACGAATTTGAAATTGAATATGTTTCAGTATATGGCTGACTTTTTATTTTCATCGGAAACTTTTTTCATAGAAAAGCACATGGCGGTGAAAACCATGCCATCATTACTTAAAATGAAAAGTGGCTGGATCCCCTTTCTCTTCGCTGTAAAAACTCTAAGGAATTTTAGAGGCTTGTTCAAGGGAATCCGGCGACATCTTCTAGAAGTTGCAAATCATTATCAATTGGTCAATATTCACTTTATGCTCACAATGTTTTTCCATAAAAAAAGAGAGGATAGCTACTATCCTCCCTTACCACTACTTATATCTTAAACTTTTGAATTTCATTATTTTTTAATCATTCGGATACTCTAGACAATCCATCTCCACTACGTGATATGTCTTTCATATAATAAAAATACACCTAAGAGACTCCAACATGATGTCCCTTAGGTGCGTTTCTATAAACGATTTTTATTACAATTAATGAAAATCTAATCGTAGATATTATTAACTACTCTACTGTAACGCTCTTCGCTAAATTCCTTGGCTTATCTACGTCACAACCTCTATGAAGAGAAGCGTAATAAGCGATTAATTGTAATGGAATTACTGCTGCAAGTGGCGTTAAATACTCGTGAACTTTCGGTATAACTAATTGATCAGTCTCAGCATTTAAGCCTTCTAAACTAATGATACAAGGATTGGCGCCACGGGCTGCCACTTCCTTGACATTACCACGAATGCTTAAGTTTACATGTTCTTGAGTTGCTAGAGCAATGACTGGAGTTCCTTCTTCAATTAAAGCAATTGTACCATGCTTTAACTCACCACCAGCAAAACCTTCTGCTTGGATATATGAAATTTCCTTTAACTTCAAAGCACCTTCTAGACCGACATAATAGTCAGAAGCACGACCAATGAAGAAACAATTACGAGTGACACTTAAATAGTCACGAGCGATTTTCTCTAACGTTTCTTTCTGATCACATAATGCCTCCATGACTGTAGCAACAATGCTAAGCTCCTTAATTGGGTCGAAATCTAGTTTTAATTCTTGAGCTTTTGCCGTATCCACAGCAAGCAATGATATTACTGCCATTTGCGCAGTGTAAGCTTTTGTTGAAGCTACAGCAATTTCAGGACCAGCAAATGTGTGAAGAGTAAAGTCTGCTTCACGTGATAACGTTGATCCTGGTACATTTGTGATTGTTAAAGCTGGGTATCCTAACTTTTTCACATTAACTAAAACACCGCGGCTATCTGCTGTTTCACCGCTTTGTGAAATAAATATAAAGAGTGGATTTTCCGAAACTAAAGGCATATTGTAAAGGAATTCACTTGCAATATGCGTTTCAACTGGTTTTTTTGCAATCGTTTCGATAAGCTGCTTACCAACAAGACCAGCATTGTAACTAGTTCCAGCAGCAATAATATAAACACGGTCTGCTGCTTTCATAGCATTACGAATATTATCATCTAACGTTACGTTGCCATTTTCATCTTGGTACTTAGAGATAATGTTGCGAATGACTAAAGGCTGTTCATCAATTTCCTTTAGCATATAATGCTGATATGTCCCTTTTTCAATATCGCTTGCATCAAGTTCTGCTATAAAGGAATCTCTTGCAATGGTAACTCCTGCTAAGTTTTTAATTGTTACAGCATCACGAGTAACGATAACTATTTCTTTATCCATAAGTTCAACGAACTCATTTGTAATGTTCAGCAACGCCATCGCGTCACTAGCAATAACATTTACACCATCGCCAAGACCGACTAAGAGGGGACTTTTATTTTTTCCTACATAAATTTTTTCCGGATCTGTTTCATCTAATAATGCAATTGCGTAAGAACCTTTTAGCAACGAGAGTGTTTGGCTAAATGCCTTTTCAACAGTAATTCCTTCTCCTATAAAACGTTCTACTAGTTGGACGATAACTTCTGTATCTGTTTCGCTAACAAAGTTAACGTCTTGTAAATATTCTTTTTGAATTTCTTCATAGTTTTCAATAACACCATTATGAACAATCGTAAAGCGATGTGAAGTACTCTGGTGTGGATGAGCATTTTTTCTACTTGGTGCACCATGAGTAGCCCAACGCGTATGACCAATCCCTACTGTTCCAGTTTCATTTTGATCGACAACTTCACGTAACTGAGCAATACGACCTTTTTCTTTAAAAAGACGAACACCATCTTCGCTGACAATGGCGATTCCAGCTGAATCATAACCTCTATATTCAAGTTTTTCTAAGCCTTTTAATAATATTTCTTTAGCATCCTGATTTCCTACATATCCAACGATTCCGCACATAATTAATTATTCCTCCCTATTTTGGGGGCAAGCAACGCTAATAAGCATACACAACTCACTTCTTGTGTAGTGGCTTCTTGGGGCATTCTTGCCCCACTCTTTACGTATATTCTTCGCAGAACACCAGTACTTTAGTCTTTGTTCAAAAAGTCACCTTCTTGTTTTTTCACTAAAGCTTGCGGCTGTGGTGTCGCAACCGAGAGGCATCCGCCGATTACTTCGATAAACCTCTTCCTCGTCAACTATTCCTTTTTCCCGTTCGAATAGTTCAGGCGCTTTTAAATATTTGTTGTTCGATCCTCCTCGCTTTTTTAAAATCAAGACTAATCATACTACATACTTACAAAATACGTCAATTGCTGTTTTAATCCATAGCATTAAAATTGCTAACAAATGCTATAATACAAAAATATGCACGGAGCACTCATTTCGTGCTACCGTGCATATAAAGAATTGTAAAGACTACCTGCTAATTGCGACCAGTAAACGGTCTGGCAATAAAAAAAGTAACCTATTCACTTTTTTTATTTTGCAGGTTATTCAGTACCAAGTTCCTTCTTAACTACATCAACGATTTCTTGCACATATTGATCACAAAGCTCTTGGGTAGGTGCTTCTGCCATAACTCGAACAAGCGGCTCTGTTCCAGACGGTCGAACAAGGATACGTCCTTCTCCACCCATAGCTTCTTCTACACGACGAATTTTTTCATTGATGACTTCATTTGTAAGCAATGCTTGCTTATCTTCAACGCGAATATTTACCAGCTTTTGTGGAAAAATTGTCATTTCTGCAGCGAGCTCAGATAGCGGCTTTTTAGTTACCTTCATGATATTTACTAATTGCAGCGCTGATAACATCCCATCGCCGGTTGTATTGAAATCTAAGAAGATAATATGGCCAGATTGCTCTCCACCTAAGTTGTAGCCACCTTTTCTCATTTCTTCTACAACGTAACGATCACCTACAGCTGTTTGTCTTGCATCAACCCCAGCTTCCTCAATCGCTTTATAAAAACCTAAATTACTCATAACTGTTGTGACAACTGTTTGATGTTTAAGTCTGCCTTGTTCTTTAAAATACTTTGCACAAATAAACATTATTTGATCACCATCTACAACGGTACCCTTTTCATCAATGGCGATTAATCGATCTGCATCACCATCAAATGCTAAGCCGATATCAGCTTTTCGATCAAGAACAAACTGAGCTAATTTTTCAGGATGAGTTGACCCGAAGCCGTCATTGATATTCACTCCATTTGGGCTTGTTCCAATTGTTGATATATCCGCTTCTAAATCTGCAAATAAATGCGGCGCTAATGATGAAGCAGCTCCATGTGCACAGTCTAGGGCAATATGAATTCCAGAGAAATCCTCTTCAACTGTATGTTTTAGAAATTGTAAATACTTTTGACCACCCTCAAAGTAATCATTCAACTGGCCAACATTACCGCCTACTGGACGAGGTAAATCATCCTCTGCTTTATCCAACAGCTTTTCAACTTCTTCTTCTTGATGATCTAATAGCTTAAAACCATCTGGACCAAAAAACTTAATTCCATTGTCTTCAACAGGATTATGTGAAGCAGAGATCATCACTCCTGCATGAGCACTCAAAGCTTTGGTTAAATAAGCAACTCCCGGTGTAGAAATAACTCCCAAACGCATAACTTCCGCACCTATTGATAAAAGGCCAGCTACTAAAGCCCCTTCTAACATATGACCAGAAATACGAGTATCACGTCCAATTAATACTTTAGGTCGTTCTGTATTTTTTGTTAAGACGTATCCACCGAACCTCCCTAGCTTAAATGCTAACTCGGGTGTCAGTTCAGTATTAGCAACACCTCTGACTCCGTCAGTTCCAAAATATTTACCCATTCTTTATCTCTCCTTAATTGACAACAATTATTAATTAATTTTGATCGTTAACTTCGGTACTATTATCATCTACACTCAATACTTCACTGATAATGATCTTAATATCATTAAACGGTTTAATGTACCTTATATTTAAAGGGCCAGTAACTTGTATGGGCACTTCGTGTTCACCAACAGGTAACTGATTGACATCAATGTACACTGTTATATCCTCTTTACGTATGCGTTGAATAGTTGTAGGAGAACCTTTCACGGTCAACGTTATGATCTCTTGCTCATCTATAACAAAGGCAACATCGGTTTGCTCCGCTTGATTAATGACTCCTATAGGAATATCACTTATCTCAATGACCTCTTCAATGTCTACTTCAATAACTACCTTGATCACCTGTGGGCTAACTTGTTCAACACCGGGTGGCAAGGGAACCTCAAGTTCTAAAGTAGTATTCTCAGTTATGGTCGATAAATCTACTTCGAAACCATCTATTATATCAATTTGATTAATAACAGCTCTCGGCCCATAAATAGTTACATCTTTTGGCTCAGCATAGATTGTTTTTATACTTAGTCCATCTGGTAACTCACCAATCCGGTTAATCTTTACAGGAACATCTTTATTTGGGCTAGTTATTGGTATTTTCACATCAACAACTGTTGGATTTACATCAATATGAAGTTCATTTCCATGCTGATCATAAACTTTAACCGGAACACTTTTCTCAAAGGTTTCAGTAAAACCTTGAACATCAACAAACCCTTTTGCAAACCCTACTTGTTGAATAACACTTTCTGCAGCCGTAATCTCTACATTGACTGGATTTACAATTGGTGTACCAAGCGTATAGCCATCACCTATACTTGCTTTATTAAGTAACTCGATATCCACAGGTACAGAGATTGTTCTTTTTTCTTCAATTGAAACCCGAACGGATTCCGGAACAATATTGACAGTTAATTCATTTGGAAAATTACGATATTGAACATTCACTTCATGTGTACCGGCCTCTAAATTACGTAAGTCAATAAAGACATCATAGGAGGTTCCAGCAATTTGAAAAAATGTAAGTACGTTTTGTGGACCCCTTAAATTAATTTGAACGTGTTCAACCACTTGGGTGACAGCATATTCCTCTTCGTTATAATAAACGTTTAACGGGACTTCATCTAGCGTATATGAACCATTTGTAATGATGGGTAAAGCACCTGGCTGATTGTTGGCATTATCAAAATTAACAATTGCAAATAGCATAACTGCAATAAAAAAAGAAATTGCCTTCACAAACCACGGGTTATTATACAATTTATCCATTTTTCTTTCCTCCCCACTGCCAAAGAGAAGTAGAGTTGGTTTTCAAGTTCGTTACAAGCTCTTGTTTCAATAACTCTCTTAACGCTTCCTCATCTAAATTGCGGTGCAATTCTCCATTTTTAGTGAGAGATATGTTTCCGGTTTCTTCTGAAACGGCTAACGTAATACTGTCGGTTACTTCACTTATACCTAAGGCAGCTCGATGTCTTGTACCTAATTCTTTTGAAATGAAAGGATCTTCAGATAAAGGTAAGTAGCATCCCGCCGCCATAATTTGATGATTTTTAATGATTACTGCCCCATCATGTAATGGAGTATTTGGAATAAAAATATTAATAAGTAATTCGGATGTTAATTTTCCGTTTACCGCTATTCCTGTTTCGATGTAATCGTTCATTCCTGTTTCTCGTTCAATCGAAATTAACGCTCCGATACGACGTTTCCCCATGTAAATAGATGCTTTTACAATTTCATCTATGATCTTTTCCATTTCTAAATCATCTATCGCACTGGATCTTGATATAAACTTTCCTCGCCCTAGTTGTTCTAATGCTCTGCGAAGTTCTGGTTGGAAGATAATAATTATCGCCAATAAACCATATAAAACAACTTGAGACATAATCCATCTCAGTGTATGTAATCCTAGTTGACCGCTTAAAAACCACACAGCCAAAACAATCGTAATTCCTTTTAATAGCTGTACGGCTCTCGTACCGCGAATAATCATAATAATTTTATATATAACAAATGTAACTAACAGTATATCTATAGCAATTCTTAAGATATTAAGAAATTGAATATCTTCAGGCAGCATCATTTTTCCTCCAAACAAAAATCCCTTATTATGAGGTTTATAACTTTTTAATTATAACATACCATTGCTAGCATATCAGCAAGCTCTACTATAAAAAGTGTTTCTCCTTTTAGCAACAAGCCCATTATTAGTATATCCTTAGGCGTTCTACTTACTTTCTTTACTTAACATGACTGTCTTATCAAGTATAAAAAAGTGCCTACCTCCTAATTTATGGAAGTGACACTTCAATCTAACTATTTGTTTTTTTCAGTTTCATCAAAGACATTCACGACTTCAGAAATGAATGATTTAATGTTGAACCAAAGCCATTGCAACCCTTTATCAATTTCTTCAATATTACCTGCGACTTGCCCAGCAGAAGCCGTATATTTTTGACCATTAATTATAGTAATATTACCATTTACTTGTCCATCAACTTGAATGCTACCATTTTTAATTAACAGGTCACCTTCAACAACTTCTCCCTCAGGGACCACAACGACGTTTCTATCTTTATCGATGATTAAGTTAGCATCGCCAGAAACGGAAAGTTCTTTTCCACTATCCGCCCACATTGAAAACATACTAGTTGCCATAAAAATTACAAAAATTGATGCAGCAATAAGAATTGGATGTTTTTTCATCCAATGTTTCCAACTAACAGTAGATTTTTGTTGGGGTAGTTGACTCATGACAAGGCTAGTAAAGTTAGCTGGCGCCTCAATATGAGATGAGCTTTGAACGAAGGCGATTGTTTTCTTTAAGTCCTTCAAATGTGTTCGACACTCTTCACATGATCTTAAATGACTGTTTAACTGTTCTCGCTCGGTTTCATTAATTTCTTCATCTAAATACTTATGAATTAAGGAGAATATTTCTTTTTCACAGTCCATTAGTTCTCCCCCCTTATACATTACTTAATCGTTTCCTTAGCGCTTCCCTACCTCTATGAATTCTAGTTTTCACAGTTGCAATCGGCAGATCTAGTACTTCACTTATCTCTTTCAGTGATAAGTCCTCAATATACTTCAAAATAATAGCTGAGCGGTATTTTGTTGGCAACTTTAATATTTCCTCTTGGATCCAATCTTGCAATTCGTGTGTTACAACCAAATCTTCAGGGAGTTCATCGGCTGCTGCTAACTGGGAAGATAAAGTTAATCCTTCCGTTCCACTTATTTCTTGATCTAAATAAAAATCCGGTTTCTTTCTTCTAAGGCGGTCTATCGATAGGTTAGTAACAATACGAAATAACCAAGTAGAAAACTTACGATCCATATCGTATGTTTCAATGTTCATATACGCTCTTAGAAATGCCTCTTGAGCAATGTCTTGTGCTTCGTGAACATTCCCAACCATCCGATAGGAAATTTGATATACCTTGTCTTTGTAGAGCTCAACTAATTCTGCAAAAGCCTGCTGGTCACCTTTTTTTACATTAATGATGATGCGCTTTACTAATGTGTCCATACCCTTTTTATACCTCCGCTTCTATGCGGTTACTCTATTTACGAACAACACTGAAATAAGTTTCAAATAAATTTAATTTTATCATGTTAAAAATAAAATTCCACAAATTTCAAAAATACGTTTAAAATTTTTTTATCTAGGGAATAGATTAGCACACAAAGAGGAGGGATTATCATGCAGAAATACTGTGAATCAGATGTTACGCTAGAAGATATTGAAGAGGCTCGTAATCGTATGATCAAACTAGCTTATGAAAACCCCCTAAGTTCTCAAGTGGTAGTTGATGCTAGTACTAAATTGGACAGGCTTTTAAATGTATTCTATATAAATCAGGAAAGACAATAAAAACCCTAGATGCTCTAGGGTTTTTTCTTTCAAATATGTATGGTGGAGCCTAGCGGGATCGAACCGCTGACCTCCTGCGTGCAAGGCAGGCGCTCTCCCAGCTGAGCTAAGGCCCCATAATTAGGGAATATCTTGACAAATAACTTGAATTAAGTGGTACTATTCGAGATTTTGCTCCTGCGCCACTTCGTTTGCTCGTCGCACTACCGACTAACTTAATTTTTATTGCACTATAATAGTGTGCTCCTACGGTCCGTAGGTCCTCGTCGCATTGCTGCGAGGATGCTTATTCGAGGTAGATGCAATGGAGCGGGTGATGAGAATCGAACTCACGACATCAGCTTGGAAGGCTGAGGTTTTACCATTAAACTACACCCGCATTAAATAAAAATCTTTACTTAGTAGTCTTGCTCCTGCGCCACTCCGTTTGCTCGTCACATTGCTGCGAGGATGCTTATTCGAGGTAGATGCAATGGAGCGGAAGACGAGATTCGAACTCGCGACCCCCACCTTGGCAAGGTGGTGTTCTACCACTGAACTACTTCCGCAATAAGATAAGTTATTTTGCTTTAAGCAAAATACTTTGGTGAGCCATGAAGGATTCGAACCTTCGACCCTCTGATTAAAAGTCAGATGCTCTACCAACTGAGCTAATGGCTCGAACATATATGGCTGGGCTATCTGGATTCGAACCAGAGAATGACGGAGTCAAAGTCCGTTGCCTTACCGCTTGGCTATAGCCCAATGCTCTAATGGTGGAGGGGGACGGATTCGAACCGCCGAACCCGGAAGGAGCGGATTTACAGTCCGCCGCGTTTAGCCACTTCGCTACCCCTCCACAACGATTTTAAAACAAGAGTGCCGGCCAGAGGACTTGAACCCCCAACCTACTGATTACAAGTCAGTTGCTCTACCAATTGAGCTAGGCCGGCATAAATAATATGGCTTTTAATTATGTTTACAACGCAAAAAATTCTCCAGCCAGAAAAAATTCATGGTGGAGGATGACGGGTTCGAACCGCCGACCCCCTGCTTGTAAGGCAGGTGCTCTCCCAGCTGAGCTAATCCTCCGAAGTATTGATGAAGCTTATTCTAAGAAGACCCTGTTTCTTCCTCTTCTAGTATCACTAAGATGTATATGCGTCGAAACAACTCGACGTTAATTCAAGGATGTTACGCTCGTCGCTGAGCTAATCCTCCAAATTTATTAAAGGTTATTGGTGACCCGTACGGGATTCGAACCCGTGTTACCGCCGTGAAAGGGCGGTGTCTTAACCGCTTGACCAACGGGCCATAGAATAAGATGATGGAGCTTCCAACCGGATTCGAACCGACGACCCCTTCCTTACCATGGAAGTGCTCTACCTACTGAGCTATGGAAGCATGGCTCCACAGGTAGGACTCGAACCTACGACCGATCGGTTAACAGCCGATTGCTCTACCACTGAGCTACTGTGGAATGTTAATATAATCCATTATCAACATAGATAGAACAGAAAAATTTGCTTGGCAACGTCCTACTCTCACAGGGGGAAACCCCCAACTACCATCGGCGCTGAAGAGCTTAACGATCGTGTTCGGCATGGGAACGAGTGTGACCTCTTCGCTATCGCCACCAAGCTTATCTTATACCATAGACAATTGATATGATAAAATACATTATCGTCTATGTCAATACTTTTTTAATTTATACTTTTTAAGTCTTAGAAGATTAATAAGGTATTGCCTAGCAACGTCCTACTCTCACAGGGGGAAACCCCCAACTACCATCGGCGCTGAAGAGCTTAACGATCGTGTTCGGCATGGGAACGAGTGTGACCTCTTCGCTATCGTCACTAGACAAACAACTGACCTCAATCACATCGTGAGATGCTTCTTGGAATTGTCTTCATGCAGTTTTGCGACGAGGATACGACGCAAGGAGTACCGCAGGAGCACAATAACCAGGTATTGAGCAGTTATCATATTAAGTCAAAGGAAATCATTCCTTCAAAACTAGATAACACACATTTAAGACTTGAGTAAGAATTCAAATTCTTATTTATAGGATAAGTCCTCGACCGATTAGTATCTCTCAGCTCCACACGTCGCCGT